>NZ_JBLNKS010000003.1:0-238921 GCF_048276375.1 Flavobacterium sp. ZB4R12
CGTAAAAAAATGAAAAAATAACTAAAAAAAATATCTAATTTTAACCACAGAAAACATCATTAAAAAAGTGGTACACTTTGTACCGGAATAGGTGGTACAGTTTCGCCGGAATACCTAGTAAATCTTGAATTTCAACATAAGAGGAAAAGGGGCTTCGATGTGGATTAAAAAACTTTTCTATTGCTTTGTTAATATATTCTTCAGATGTGCTTTTTGAAAATAAACCCATTATATTTTGTTTTATTCTAGATTGTAGGACGCATTATTCTACGTTATTTTCTTTTTTATTATTTTCAAATATAATAAAAATTCTATTATGTAGTGTACTTTATTTTAGAGTACCACAAAAAATACAAATTTTTGAGATTTGGGGTATGGAAAATTCTTTAGAAAATCTCAAATTACCTGAACTGGAAGCGATAGCATTACGATTGAAAGAATTGCGAAAATTGAAAGGTTATTCCAATTATGAACACATTGCCTTTGAGTTAGGAATGAGTAGATCTGCCTATTGGAGATTAGAAACAGGAGCAAATTTTGAGTTAAAAACCCTTGTTAAAATTTGTAGATTATTAGAAGTAAGTTTAGAAGATTTTTTTAAAGGAATAAATATTCCTAGTTCAAAATAATAGTTTATAAAGAATATAATGATGGTTTAAATATAAATTATTTGACTTTTTACCAAACAAAAAACCCTCGCATTTCTGCAAGGGTTCTAAATCTGAAATCATAAATCGCTAATCAGCAATCTAAAATCTAGTATCTGTAATATTCCGGTTTGAATGGACCTTCAACTGGAACACCAATATAATCAGCTTGATCAACACGTAACGTTTCCAATTCAACACCTAATTTAGCCAAGTGCAACATAGCCACTTTTTCATCAAGGTGTTTTGGTAACATATACACGTCATTATTGTATGCCGCGCTGTTTTTCCACAATTCGATTTGAGCTAAAGTTTGGTTAGTAAATGAGTTACTCATTACAAAACTTGGGTGACCTGTAGCGCAACCAAGGTTTACCAAACGACCTTCAGCAAGGATAAGAATGTCTTTTCCAGCGATAGTATATTTGTCAACTTGTGGCTTGATTTCGATTTTTGATGAACCGTGGTTTTCGTTCAACCAAGCCATATCAATTTCGTTGTCAAAATGTCCGATGTTACAAACGATAGTTTTATCTTTCATTTTTTCGAAATGAGAACCCAAAACGATATCTTTATTTCCAGTAGTAGTAATGATAATATCAGCAGTAGCAATAACCGTGTCTAATTTCTTCACTTCAAAACCGTCCATTGCAGCTTGAAGCGCACAAATTGGGTCAATTTCAGTAACAGTAACAATAGAACCAGCACCTCTAAAAGAAGCCGCAGTTCCTTTGCCTACATCACCGTATCCACAAACGATTACTCTTTTTCCGGCTAGCATCAAGTCAGTTGCACGACGAACAGCATCTACAGCAGATTCTTTACAACCGTATTTGTTATCAAATTTCGATTTAGTAACCGAGTCATTTACGTTAATTGCAGGCATTGGTAAGGTTCCCGCTTTTACTCTTTCGTACAATCTGTGAACACCAGTTGTAGTCTCTTCAGACAATCCTTTGATTCCAGCAACCAATTCCGGGTAACGGTCAATAACCATATTTGTTAAATCTCCACCGTCATCAAGAATCATGTTCAATGGTTTTCTGTCTTCACCAAAGAATAATGTTTGCTCAATACACCAGTCAAAATCCACTTCGTTCAAACCCTTCCAAGCATAAACTTGAATTCCTGCAGCAGCAATCGCAGCAGCAGCCTGATCTTGAGTAGAGAAAATGTTACAAGAACTCCAAGTCACCTCAGCACCAAGAGCGATTAAAGTTTCAATCAAAACCGCAGTCTGGATTGTCATGTGCAAACATCCGGCAATACGAGCACCAGCAAGTGGTTGTTCGTCTTTGTATTCCGCACGAAGCGCCATTAAGCCTGGCATTTCAGCTTCTGCTAGTTCAATTTCTTTTCTTCCCCAAGCCGCTAGAGAAATGTCTTTTACTTTGAAAGCCACAAAAGGCATAGTTGTAGTACTCATTTATAGTATATTTGTAATTGTAAAATTTTTTGCAAATTTACGGAATAACTTTAGAATTTAACTGTTTTCTAAAAGATTTATGAATTGTTTAATTGGCTAATCTTTTGAACATTAACGAAATAATTTTTTTTCTGGAGCTATTTCCCGCTTTTTGTTGCAATCTTTTTATTTTTAAAGAAAAAATAAAAAGGATTTCCACGACAATCGGGGCTAAAAATCAAGACCATAACACGATGCCACTTTACAAAACGATACATGTCAATTCAACTACCCAAATCATGGTTTGGAAAGTAACCGAAACCTTCCAGGAATTGTTCGGGCAAGTGGTCTTAAACGATACCAATCGCATCCGGCTCGACGGAATGAAATCTGAAATGCACCAACGCGCTTTCCTCAGTATTCGCAAATTATTGCAGGAAACGGGCCACACGGATTTGGATTTGTATTATGACGAATTCGGGAAACCGCATATCAATGGAGATAAACATATTTCGATAACGCATTCCCATGAGTTTTCGGCCATTATCATTAGTGACGAAACCGTAGGAATCGACATCGAATTGCAAAGAGAAAAAATCATCCGAATCGCAGATAAATTCTGTGACTCGGAATTTCAATTTTTATCCCGAAGCTTCGGGACTGAAAAAAAGGAGGAATATATTCGGAAACTGACCGTGATTTGGGGCGCCAAAGAAGCCATTTTCAAAATCCGAAACGAAAAAGGAATCAGTTTCAAAGACCATATTAAAGTCAATGCTTTCGATTTAGAAGTTAAACAAACTATTGCTGAACTTCACTTTGATAGTTTAGTAAAAGATTTCAAGGTTTATTTTGAAGAAATAGACCCGAGCGATAGCGAACAGGCGAAGCAAAATTTCACTTTGGTTTATGCCTTTGAAAATTAGTGTTTATTTGTTTCAACAATGCC
This sequence comes from Flavobacterium sp. ZB4R12, assembly GCF_048276375.1. NCBI lineage: Bacteria > Pseudomonadati > Bacteroidota > Flavobacteriia > Flavobacteriales > Flavobacteriaceae > Flavobacterium > Flavobacterium sp. ZB4R12. The sequence goes on from NZ_JBLNKS010000003.1 coordinate 3,002, forward strand.
CCCGCAAACTTGTCATTTCGACGAAGGAGAAAACCCACACTAAGAGATTCCTCCTTCGTCGGAATGACAAACAAGTATCAAGCCACAGTAGTCAGTTAAATAATCCGCGTCATCTGCGTGCCAAAAATGACAAACATTTATAACGAAATCATCCAATCGAAAGTCGAAAGTCAAAAACTGCTAGCCATTCTTCTCGATCCTGATAAAGTAGTTTGGGAGAATTTAGCCGTTTTAATTTCAAAAATCAATCAATCACCAGCCACCCATATTTTCATTGGCGGAAGCCTTGTTACAACTAATATTCTAGATGAATTAATTGTACAGATTAAACAAAATTGTGATTTGCCAATCGTTCTTTTTCCAGGAAACCCATCTCAGATTTCAGATAAAGCAAATGCGATTTTATTTCTGTCGCTAATCTCAGGAAGAAACCCAGATTATTTAATCGAACATCAGGTAAATGCGGTTCCAATTTTGAAACAAACAGATTTAGAAGTAATCTCGACCGGTTATATTTTAATCGAAAGTGGCAATGAAACCGCGGTTGAACGCGTTAGTAAAACCAAACCATTGGATCGGAATGATATTGATTATGTAATTCAAACCGCACAAGCCGGTGAAATGCTCGGTAATAAATTGATTTATCTTGAAGCGGGAAGTGGTGCAAAACAAGCTGTTCCTCTCGAAATGATTAAAAAAGTTGCTCAAAATATTGAAATTCCATTAGTTGTTGGAGGCGGAATTGTAAATTTGCAAGGGATTCAAAAGGCGTATCATGCAGGAGCTGATTTGGTAGTTATAGGAACTGCCTTTGAAAACGACATTAATTTTTTTGATTAATGAAGTTTTTTAAAAATCAAAAAAGAAAATGCATAAAACAAGAACTCCTATTTCTACGTCCAGGCTCCCTCTCCTCTGGAGAGGGTTGGGGAGAGGTTCTTTTAATTCTGAAATCAACAATCTAAAATTTAATGATAGAATACTTTTTTTCTCAATACAAAGATTACCCAACATTAGATATTGTTTTGGAAATTGTAGCAGTAATTTTTGGGCTATTCAGTGTTTGGTATGCTAAAAAAGACAATATTTTAGTTTTCCCAACAGGATTAGTAAGTACATTTATTTATGTTTACCTACTATGGAAATGGACTTTATGGGGCGATATGATGATTAATGGGTATTATTTTGTGATGAGTATTTATGGATGGTACCATTGGACAAGGAAAAAAGGCGACACCGTTGAATTTCCAATTTCAAAAATTTCCAATTATGAAAAACGAATTGCCATAATTATCTTTATATTTACGGTCACATTTGTGGTTTCGGTTTATCATTATTTCGGTAAATTCACTACTTGGTATGCTTATGTTGATACCTTTATAACAGGTATTTTCTTTATTGGAATGTGGTTAATGGCAAAAAGGAAAATTGAAAATTGGATATTTTGGATTATTGGAGATGTAATTTCCATTCCCTTGTATTTTATAAAAGGTTTTACTTTTACAAGTTTTCAGTATCTAGTATTTACAATTGTTGCCGTTTACGGCTATTTAGAATGGAAGAAAACCTTAGACAGTTCCCAAAAAATGGAACTACAGAAATCATAAAAATTGCTCTTTTTGGCCCCGAAAGTACGGGCAAAACTACATTAGCAAAACAACTCGCCGAATATTATAAAACGGAATGGGTTCCTGAGTTCGCACGAGATTATCTTCAAGAAAAATGGAATGAAAATCAACTTATTTGTGATGTTGATGACATGCTGCCTATTGCGTATGGTCAAACCCAATTGGAAAATAAAAGTGTTTTAATCGCTAATAAATATCTCTTTTGTGACACTAATTTAATGGTGACCAAGGTTTTTTCGGAAGTGTATTATAACTATTGTGATCCATTATTAGACCAAGCGGCTCTTGAACACGAATACGATTTATTTTTTCTGACTGATATTGACGTTCCTTGGGAAAAAGATGATTTAAGAGATAGCCCTGAAAAAAGAGAATCTATGTTTGCGGTTTTTAAGCAATCCTTAATTGATAATAAAAAACCATTTATAACGCTTTCGGGAGACAAGAATTTACGATTAAACAAAGCCATTTCTATCATTGATGATTTGACAGAAGCTAAGAAAATGGGTTTTTCTTCTGTTGATTTTGTACAAATTTATGAAAATGAAATTCCATTAGAAAACATCAAACAACAATTGAGTTTTTTTAGAAATGGAATAGCAAAGAGTAATCTGGTAGGATCCGCAACTTTGTTTAACGGCATTTTAAAATTATCTGAAAATGATTTTCAAGAAAAAGCGACGTTTTTTGATGAAAACAAATCAAATTTAAAATTGGAAAAATTCGTTCCTGCATCGGGAGCGGCAAGTAGAATGTTTAAGTTTTTGATTGCTTTTTTGAAAGACTTTGATGTTGAAAATGAAAGTATTAATGCTTATATAAACAGAAAAAAAGATACAGAACTATCTATTTTTATAGTGGGCTTAGAAAAATTCCCGTTTTTTAAGGCAATTGATGAAAAGTTGAGAGAAGAATTTCCTGACTTTGATTCGCTCAATAGAGATTATAAAAACTATTATTTTATAAAGTTACTTTTAGCTAAAGATTTCTTTGATTTTTCAAGCAAACCTAAGGGAGTACTTCCTTTTCATAAATACATGACCCATATCGCAACGGCTTTAGAAGAACATTTGTATGAATGTGCTTATTATTCGAGTTCAAATAATAATTCCCATTTGCATTTTACGGTTTCAGAAGTCCATCAAAATCAATTTGAAAGTATAATTGATACTATAAAAGGTTCGATTGAAAAACAATCTGGGACAACCATTACTACCAGTTATTCATATCAAAATAAGAATACAGATACTCTTGCAGTGGATTTTGAAAACAAACCATTTAGGGATGAAAATGGACGATTGTTTTTTAGACCGGGAGGTCATGGCGCTTTGATAGATAATTTGAATAATCAGGATGCCGATATTGTTTTTATAAAAAATATTGATAACGTAATTCAAAATCACATTCAAAAAATTGCTTTATATAAAAAAGCATTAGCAGGAATTTTAATAGAAGTACAACAACAATTATTTAAGTATTTGTACGCAATAGATGCTAAAGAAAACCAACAAGAAAATAGTGATGAGATCTTACTTTTTTTGGCCGAAAAATTAAACATTAAAATTTCAGACGATTTTTACAAACTGGATTTAGAAAATAAAATCAACAGACTTAGAGTTGTTTTAAACAAACCTATCAGAGTTTGTGGAATGGTCAAAAATGAAGGCGAACCCGGTGGTGGGCCATTCTGGGTAAAAGATGAAAAAGGCGCAGTTTCATTGCAAATTGTAGAAAGTTCTCAAGTGGATTTATCGAATGAAAATCAAAAGAAAATCCTTGATAGCGCTACTCATTTTAATCCTGTTGATTTAGTTTGTGGGCTTAAAAATTATAAAAAAGAGAAGTTTGACTTAACTCAGTTTGTTGATCGTAATAGTGGTTTTATAGTGGAGAAAACTACATTTGGAAGGGATATTAAATCATATGAACTACCTGGTTTATGGAATGGTGCTATGGCAAACTGGATTACCATTTTTGTTCAAGTACCTTTAATTACATTCAATCCGGTAAAAAGTGTAAATGATTTACTAAAATCGGCACACCAGCCTCAATAAAATTGGAAAAAGAAAAAATCATATCAGAGTTAAGTTTCAAAGCCGTTCGCAGTAGCGGTGCTGGCGGACAAAATGTAAACAAAGTTTCCTCTAAGGTAGTTTTGACTTTTGATTTGAAAAATTCTCAAGCCTTGACGGAAGAGGAAAAATTGTTGCTGGAAACCAAATTGTCTTCAAGGTTAACAACAGATTTAGTTTTGATTTTGAACTGTGACGAAGATCGAAGTCAACTTAAAAATAAAGAAATTGTAACTAAACGATTTTTAGAACTCATAAAAAATGGCTTAATTGTTCCAAAAGAGCGTAAACCCACCAAGATTCCGAAGTCAGTTATTCGAAAGCGAATAAAGGATAAAAAGAACGTATCTGAAATTAAGAAAGCCCGTAGGAAACCAGATTTAAATTAATTGTATTTTTTCGGTTCTAATTGTTTTTTTAAATCTAACGGTCAAACAGTCTAAATATCTAAAAATCTTTTCTAAATTTGTCTCGTCTCAAAGGGGTGCTTAAAATCTGAATTTATTTCAGATTCTGAATCAAGTTCAGAATAAAGCTGAGATTATACCCAAAGAACCTGGACAAGTAATGTTGTCAAGGGAAAAATGACAAAAAAACAGCGTACACACTGCTTTATTTGTCATGGAAAACAAGCTTTATTAATTAAACAAAGAATAATTCCCCCTTTTATTCGTAATCTTTTTACGGATGAATACTATTTCAGTCTCAAAGTCTCAAAGTTCCAAAGTCTCAAACTTCAAGAATCTGACATATTATATGTCTTTTGTCTTTCTTCTTGCATCTTTTATCTCTTTTTCTCAAGTCAAAGACACCACCAAAGTAAACCTACTCGATGAAGTCCTGGTTTCAGCTGTTCGAGTTACTTCAAAAACACCGGTTAGTTTTAGTAATTTGGATAAAAAAGAAATCAAGTTCAGAAACTTAGGTCAGGATATTCCTATTTTGATGAATTATTTACCGTCAGTTGTCACTACTTCTGATGCTGGAAATGGAGTAGGATATACCGGAATCCGCGTTCGTGGTAGCGATGCAACAAGAGTAAATGTCACTATCAATGGAATTCCTTATAATGATTCGGAAAGCCATGGGGCCTATTGGGTGGATATGCCAGATTTTGCCTCTTCGGTGGAGAGTTTGCAACTGCAACGCGGCGTAGGGACTTCAACCAATGGAGCAGGTGCTTTTGGAGCCAGTTTGAATATGTTGACGGATAGTTATGCTAAAGAAAGCAATGGCGAAATTTCTAATTCTTTTGGGAGTTTCAATACTAGAAAGCATACTGTAAAATTCAGCACGGGATTAATTAATGACCATTTTGAATTAGCTGGACGTTTGTCTGCTTTGAAATCAGATGGTTATATTGACAGAGCAAGTTCTGATTTGAAATCTTATTTTCTTCAAGGAACCTATGTTGGTAAAACCACATTAATCAAAGCTCTGGCTTTTGGTGGAAAAGAAAAAACGTATCAATCGTGGAATGGGATTGATGAAGCTACTTTAAATAGCGATAGAACGTTTAATTCAGCTGGAATTTTTACGGATGAGTTTGGTAATACTAGATATTATGACAATGAAACGGATAATTACCAACAAGATCATTATCAATTGCATTGGAATGAAAAAGTGTCCAAAAATTGGGATACTAATTTAGCTTTTCATTACACCAAAGGAAAAGGGTATTATGAAAATTATAAAGAAGATGCTGATTTTGCTGATTATGGATTACAGCCAGTTGGGGCAATAACTACAACCGATTTAATTCGTCAAAAATGGTTGGATAATGATTTTTACGGAACTACATTTTCTGCGAATTATGCAGATGAAAAACTGGATGTTATCTTTGGAGGCGGTTACAACAAATATGAAGGCGATCATTTTGGAAAAGTCATTTGGGCACGATATGCTTCTCAAAGTGAATTGGGAGATCATTATTATGATGATTTTGCAACCAAAACCGATGGAAATGTTTTTGCAAAAGCAAATTATCAAATAACAGAGAAAATAAGCTTATTTGGAGATTTGCAGTTTAGAAGTGTTCAGTACAAAGCTAATAGTTACGAAACAGGTTTAGTAAATGATACTTTTAATTTTTTCAATCCAAAAGCAGGATTGAATTTTGATATCAATGCTAAAAGCAAGTTGTATTTCTCGTATGCCAGAGCCAATCGTGAACCAAACAGAACCGATTATGAAAACGGAAGTCCAAGACCGGAAAAACTAGATGATTTTGAGTTAGGATTGCGTCACGCTTCTGCAAAAGTAAAATGGAACGCTAATATTTATTACATGGGGTACAAAGACCAATTGATTCTAACAGGGGAATTGGATGATGTAGGAAGTCCTATTAGAAAAAATAGTGGAGATAGTTACCGTTTAGGACTTGAGATTGATGCCGCTATTGCAGTTTTAGATAATTTAATTATTCGTCCTAATGTTACTATAAGTACAAATAAAAATAAAGATTTTTACTTTAAAAGAGATGGTGTTTTATCGTCTTTAGGAGATACAAACATCGCTTATTCTCCGAATTTTATTGCGGGTAATATTGTGACTTTTATGCCAATAAATAATCTTCAGGTATCTTTGTTGTCTAAGATTGTTGGAGATCAATATATGGGGAATATAGATTCTGAAGCGTCTAAATTAAAAGCCTATTATGTAAATGATATAAATGTTTCTTATGAATTTAAGCCTAAGGCAATTTTCAAATCAGTATTGTTGTCTGGCTTAGTAAATAATATTTTTGACTATAAGTATGTGTCTAATGGTTATTTCTATACCTATGATGATGATTATTCTAATCCACCGGCAATTACAACAATCGAAGGAGCTGGCTATTATCCTCAAGCTGGAATTAACTTTCTTGTAGGGTTAACATTGAAGTTTTAGATTATAAGAGTTCTCTATTTTTAAAGCCTGGAAGTTGAAAATTTTCAGGCTTTTTTTAATTTAATTATATACCCGCAATACGTTTCCGTTCACTTCCACACGGTATTGTTTTAAGGGATATTGTAAACTTCCTTGTCCCGTAAATAAACTATATTCTTTGCTGTCACAGGGACAAACTACATTTATTCCCTTTATAGTCATGGTAGAGCAGCTACTTAAGGCCTGATTGGGACAAGCGGCATCGAATGCATTATAGCCACTTCCTGTATTGAATACAAATATGCCTTTGGCGCCTACTCCCGAATAATAAATAGCATTACTTGGATACTGAAGATTAGAATAAGCGGGTAAATTCATGTTGATATCTAGAGTAAAACTATAATTTGGGAGGTATGGATTTTTATTGTCAAAACCATTGTCGCTACAACTAAATAAAAAAGAAATAATAAGGAAAAGTAGGATGTATTTTTTCATTTTAAAATATAGTAAAAGAATTAGCGAAACAAATTTAATTTATTTAACTTTGAATTATATATGATTAACATATATTTATAGGCTAAAAAAATTAATAGTATCTTTGTGGAAAGAAATCCCGTCCTGATGGGATTTTTTCTATTTATATAAATGACGAAATTATGAGCACAGTATCTTATTACACCGCAGAAGGATTAAAGAAGTTAAGAGAAGAATTAGATTATTTGAAAAGTGTAATGCGTCCAAAAGCATCTGCAGATATAGCTGAGGCAAGAGATAAAGGTGATTTGTCTGAAAATGCAGAATATGATGCAGCCAAAGAAGCACAAGGAATGCTGGAAATGCGAATTGCTAAACTGGAAGAAGTGCATTCTAATGCTCGATTAATCGATGAAACTCATCTTGATCTTTCTAAAGTGTTGGTTTTGTCCAATGTGAAAATCAAAAACCAAACCAATGGAATGGAAATGAAATACACGTTGGTTGCCGAAAGTGAAGCGGATTTGAAAACAGGAAAAATCTCTGTAACCTCGCCAATTGGTAAAGGTTTACTAGGGAAATCTGTTGGTGAATTTGCTGAGATTACAGTTCCTAATGGTGTTTTGAAATTCGAAATTCTAGAAATTTCCCGCGACTAAAGTCAGTATTCAGTGTTCAGTCACGGTGTTCAGTTTTTTAGTAAACGATTGACATCTGTCATCTAAATGTCGATTATCTTAAAATCTATTATCTAAAAGTCTTACTCATGAGTTCTATTTTTAAAAAAATCATAAACGGAGAAATCCCGTGTTATAAAATCGCTGAGGATGATAATTTTTTGGCGTTTTTGGATGTAAATCCAAATGCAAAAGGACATACCCTTTGTGTTCCGAAACAAGAAATCGATAAAATTTTTGATATTGATGATGATTTGTATATTGGACTAATGCAGTTCTCAAAAAAAATAGCCATAGCATTGGAAAAAACAATTCCTTGTAAAAGAATTGGAATGGCAGTTATTGGCCTTGAAGTGCCTCATGCACACGTTCATCTGATTCCTTTGAATGAAATGGATGAAATGCGTTTTCAAAATAAAGTCTCAATGTCTAAAGAAGAATTTGAAGCATTAGCAATACGTATTAAAACCAATTTATAATAGTTGCACAAATAAAATAAATTGGTACGGTTTTCGTTTAGAAAGGGAATAGGTGAAAACCCATTCCCTTTTAATTTTTGAGCCTACCCTGTAAGATGAAAAACATTTATTTAATTCTTTCTTTCTTTTTTACCCTTTTAAGTTTCGGTCAGGTTAATGCAGGATATGCTTTGATTGACAAGAAAATGTCTACTATTTCCACAAGTTCTACTAATTCTACGGAGGCGATTGCCAATTATATAAATGCTAATTTTAAAACAGATGCCGATAAAATTCGTGCTGTTTTTTATTGGATCGCATCAAATATCAGCTACGATGTTGCTAATATGTTTACTGTAAACTTTAATGAAACTCCGCAAGAACAAATAATGAAAACCTTAAAAACAAAGAAAGGTGTTTGTATTCATTATGCTGAGGTTTTTAATGATATTTCGAATAAAATTGGAATACAATCATACATAATAGAAGGCTATACAAAGCAATATGGGAAAGTGGCAAACTTGGCTCATGCCTGGTGTGCTGCAAAAATTGATGATAAGTGGTATTTGTTTGACCCTACTTGGGGTTCAGGTTATGTAAACAATGGGAAATTTTTAAAAAAATTAAATGAGAATTATTTTAAGGCAGAACCCACAAAATTGATTTCTTCTCATATTCCTTTTGATTATTTATGGCAGTTTCTAAATTATCCAATTACCAATAATGAGTTTTATGCAGGTATAACTCAAATTAATAAATCGAAAAAATATTTCAGTTTTGAGAGTGAAATTTCCAAATACAATACCTTATCAGAAATCGATAAATTATTTGAGTCTGCTGTAAGGATAGAAAAAAATGGAGTTAAAAATGCCATGATTTTAGAACGTCTGGAAGGTAAAAAGAAAGAGATGACTTATTTACGACAAAACTCGAAGGTTGAAAAATTGAATTCAATAGTCAACAATTACAATGAGGCTGTCGACTTATTAAACGACTTTGTTCATTATAGAAATAATAAGTTTAAACCCATTTTATCTGATGATGAAATTAGCAGCATGATTCAAGCACCAATTGAAAAATTAGCCAAATGCCAAGACGCTATTTACACCATCGGTTCGATTGGAACGGAGAATTCCTCTAATTTAACTTCGTTAAAAAAATCTGTCAATGATGTTTTGGGGCAAGCAAAAGAACATGAGTTATTTGTACAGGAATATTTGAGTAAGTCAAAAAACGTCAGAAAAACGATGTTTACTAAGGTTTTTTGGTTTGGAGTTCCGTTAAACTAAATTGCTTTTTTTAAAACTGACTTGCATTGTTGTTCCTTTTCCTATTTCGGAATTCAGTACTTTTATGGTTCCTTTGTGATATTCTTCCACAATTCTTTTGGTTAAAGAAAGACCTAAGCCCCAACCCCGTTTTTTAGTCGTAAATCCGGGTTCAAATATAGTTTTGAATTGTTTTTTTTGAATTCCGCCTCCAGAATCTATAATGTTTATATTAACAGTATTGCCTTCTTGCTCAATTTCTAAAGCTAATTTTCCTCTTCCTTTCATGGCATCGATAGCATTTTTGACCAGATTTTCTATCGTCCAGCTGTGTAGAGTTGGATTCAGAGAAACCATAATAGGTGACTTTGGTGCTTTGAATGAAAATTCAATTTGTTTTGAAAATCGAGATTGCAAATAATCATAAGACTGAAGCGTTTCTTTTACAATATCTTTGTTTTCTAATTTTGGTTCTGAACCTATTTTTGAAAAACGATCTGTTATGGTTTGTAAACGCTCAATGTCTTTTTCAATTTCGAAAGTAGTGCTTTCATCTACATTTTCGGATTTCAAGAGTTCTACCCAGCCTATCAAGGAAGAAAGCGGTGTTCCTATTTGGTGTGCGGTCTCTTTTGCCATTCCTGCCCAAAGTTTGTTTTGCGTGGCCATTTTGGTACTTCGATAGAAATTATAAACTAAGCCGCCAAATAGCACTATAATGAGCAATAAAGCAATCGGGTAATATTTTAGTTTGTTCAGTAATGCCGAATTACCATAATATAGTTTTTGAAATTTTCCCGGCACATATTCAATTACAATAGGCTCGTTTTCATTTTTTAAATCGTGTAAAAATGCATTAGCCTTAGGTTTATTTTTCACAATGGCATCATCAATATTTACGGTATTTATGATGCTGTCATTTTCTGTAAGTATTATGGGAATTGAGGTATTATTACTGAAAATTTGAAGCGGAAGTTCTACATCAGTATTCTCACCTGCATTGATGAGCGTCTTTTGTGCTTTTGCCCAAAGATTCATTTTTAATCGTTCTTCATTTTTGAAGATTTGAAAAAAAGTGTAGGTGTTCCAGAGAATTAATGAAATTATTAAAAAAGAAGCAAAAATAATAATCCAACGGGTTGTATTTTTTCTTTCTGAAAATTGCATAAATTAAAATTTGAGGTATAAATATAACGAAATATCAGCATTATTATTTTAGTTTTATGCAAAGAATTGTTTTAGTAAAAACTATTCAATTTATTTGTTCTTAAATCTTTGATCGTCCTTTTTAAATTTAAACCATTTACTTACTTTTGTGAGTTAAGAAACGTATTTATGTACAAAGAAGAAAAGCATGATTAGTATTGATCCTAAAAGTATTGAAACAGTAAAGTTGCAAGGCTATTTGCAAAGCTCTGTTGGGCCAAGGCCTATAGCTTTTGCAAGTACTATTGGAACTAATGGAATTCCTAATTTATCGCCTTTCAGTTTCTTTAATGTGTTCAGTGCCAATCCTCCAATTCTTATTTTTTCACCGGCAAGACGGGTTCGTGATAATTCGATTAAACACACTTTAATCAATGCCGAAGCAACTCGTGAAGTGGTAATTAATGTGGTGAATTATGATATGGTGCAACAAACTTCTCTAGCAAGTACGGAGTATGCAGATGGGGTAAATGAGTTTATAAAATCGGGTTTGACGCCGATTCCTTCTGATATTGTAAAACCCTTCAGAGTGAAAGAATCGCCAGTTCAATTTGAATGCAAAGTCACTCAGATTATTCCTTTGGGAAGTGAAGGAGGAGCGGGAAATTTAATACTTTGTGAAGTGTTGAGAATTCATATTGCTGAAGCAGTTTTAGACGAAAATGGAGCAATTGATCAGTATAAAATAGATTTAGTTTCAAGATTAGGCGGTAACTGGTATTCCAGATCAAACCAAGGACTTTTTGAAGTGCCAAAACCACTATCAACATTAGGAATTGGAGTAGATGCTGTTCCAAGTTTTATAAAAGAAAGCCCTGTTTTTGATGGAAATGATTTAGGTATGTTAGGTAATATTGAAGCCTTGCCTACAATGGAAGAAGTTAGTATATTTGTAAAACAGAATTTTGCTGTAAAAGGCGTTTTAAGTTCTGATGATCAGGAAAAAGTGCACTTAGAGGCTAAAAAATATTTGGATGACAATGATGTTTTATCTGCTTGGAAAGTGCTTTTAGCAAAAAAATAACTTAAATAACAATAAAAAATAACGAAGATGGAAGTTACAGGAAAAATTAAAATGCTTGGGGATGCTAAAAATGTAGGAAGCGGTAGTTTCTTAAAAAGAGAGCTTGTAGTAACAACAGAGGAACAATATCCACAACATATTTTAGTGGAATTTGTACAAGATAAATGTGATTTGTTGAATAGTTTTAAAGTGGGTGAAGCGGTAAAAGTTTCTATTAATTTAAGAGGACGCGAATGGGTTGATCCACAAGGAGTGACTAAATATTTCAATGCTATCCAAGGATGGAGAGTGGAAAGATTAGCTGCTGATGCACCTAATGCACAAACGCCTCCAATGCCAGCTGCTGAAGCATTTGCTCCAGCTACAAATTTAAACGAAGAAGAAGCAGACGATTTACCATTTTAATCATTTGATTTTCTATTGATATAGTGATTCAAACCCGACAGATATTCCAAATAACTGTCGGGTTTATTTTTTAATAAAGAATGTATTATTTATCAGCTCCTTTAATTTTTCCGCCTGTTTCCGAAGCGAATGCCGATGGGATTCTCGCTGTTGGAGGGGACTTATCGCCAGAGCGTTTGCAACTTGCTTACAAAAGTGGAATTTTTCCATGGTTTGAAGAAGGGGAGCCCATAATGTGGTGGTCACCTAATCCCAGAATGGTGTTGTTTCTGGATGAGTTGATTGTTTCCAAAAGTATGCGTAACATTCTTAATAGAAATATTTTCAAAGTTACCTTTAATCTGAATTTCAGAGCCGTAATTTCGAATTGTCAAAACATAAAGCGCGATGGACAAAACGGGACTTGGATTACCAATGATATGATTGAAGCTTATTGTAAATTGCACGAATTAGGAATTGCCAAATCAGTAGAAGTTTGGCAAGGTGATGAGTTGGTAGGCGGTTTGTATGGTGTCGATTTAGAGCATGTTTTCTGTGGAGAAAGTATGTTTTCTACAGTTTCAAATGCTTCAAAAGTGGCTTTTATTGCTTTGGTAAACCAATTAAAGGCAGCCAATTATAAATTGTTAGATTGTCAGGTTTATAATCCTCATCTCGAAAGTTTGGGCTGCAGGGAAATTGACAGAGAAGAATTCATGAGTATTTTGAATGTTTCTAAAAAGTAAGTCCCGCTATCTTTTTTGATTCTTGAATTTGAAAAACAAGTATTTTATAGCCAATTAAATTTTAAAATGTAATGGACAATACTCCTTTTATTAGCGAAATCTACATCTATCCCATCAAAAGCTTAGGAGGAATCAGTTGTCAAAGTGCAAGGGCTGAAGAAATGGGTTTTGAGAATGACAGACGATGGATGCTAATTGATGAAAATAATCAATTTATAAGCCAAAGAAAGCATCCTATTCTAAGTCAGTTTCAGCCTCAAATTTTAGAAGACAAAATTGAGATAACCTACCAAGATAAAAAACATACTTTTTTGATTAATGAAAGCATAAATAATCCAATTTTAGTGTCTGTTTGGGATGATCAAAGCGAAGTTTTCGAGGTTAATAAAACTACTTCAGATTGGTTTAGTGAATGCCTCGGTTTTGCCTGTAAATTGGTAAAAATTATTGAAATTGGAGATAGAAAACATAAGAGCAAGGCATTGAATGTCACTTTCAATGTTAGCTTAGCCGATGGTTATCCGTATTTATTAGTAGGTAGCGAAAGTTTAGACCACTTAAATGAAAAATTAGAAGAAAAGATTACCGTTGCAAGATTTAGACCCAATATTGTTATTAGCAGCAAGCGTGCCCATGAAGAGGATCACTTTGGGATTATCAAATTAGGGGATGTTACGTTCAAAAATGTAAAACCTTGTGCCAGATGCATAATGGTCAATAATGATCCAATGAAAAGTATTGTGCTAAAAGAACCATTAAAGACATTAAGTACTTACCGAAAAGTGGATAAGAATGTTCTTTTTGGAACCAATTTAGTGTGTGTCGAAAAAGGTGTTGTTAATGTTGGGGATGTTTTAAGTTTTTAAAATCTAAGTTTGTTAAAACTCCAATCTAAGCTATTAAATAGTACCAATTCATTTTCTAAAGTAGGTAAATCCATAATTAGTTTCAAAGTTTCATGTGCCATCATCGTGCCGATAATTCCGGGAAGCGTACCCAATACGCCATTCAAATTACAATTGGGAACATCTTTTGGATTCGGCGGTTCTGGGAATAAATCACGAAGATTTTTATTTCCATTGTGATTGAAAACTGCCATTTGCCCTTCAAATTTCAAAATGCTGCCGTAAATCAATGATTTTCCTAAGGCCACACAAGTATCATTTACTAAATAGCGGGTAGCAAAATTATCGCAACCGTCAACAATTACATCAAAATTCATGATGATTTGTGCGGCATTTTCAATAGTTAATTTTTCTTCAAAAGCGATAATATCAATCAATGGATTTAAAGTTTCCAAAACCGATTTTGCCGTAATTGCTTTTGATTTACCAACGTGTTCCTCCGTATATAAAATTTGGCGGTGAAGGTTGTGTAATTCTATTTTATCAAAATCTACAATTCCAATAGTTCCAATTCCAGCCGTTGCTATATATTGCAAAATAGGACAACCCAGTCCGCCAGCACCAATTACTAAAACTTTAGCTTTTTTGAGTTTTTCTTGTCCTGAATCACCTATTTCCGGTAACATCATTTGTCGGTTATACCGTAAAAAATCTTGAATAATACTCATATTCTTCAATCTAAAATGTTAATCTATATTTGTATAACTTCTATCCCAATCCTTCCAAACGGGTTCGTATCCTCTACTGGAAATAACTTTTGCAATCTCCGAAGCCGATCGTTCATCACTGATTTCAAATTGCTCCAATGATTGTGGATCAACGACATAACCGCCAGGGTTAGTTTTAGAACCAGCACTCATACTGGTAATGCCGATTGGAATAATATTATCACGAAATTTTTCGTTTTCACGGGTTGACATGGAGATTTCTAAATCTTCGTTCCACAAGCGGTAGGCGCAAATGAGTTGGGTCAAATCAGTATCATCCATGATAAAGTTGGGCTCAATAACTCCTTCTGCCGGTCTTAATCTGGGGAAAGAAACCGCATATTTAGTTTGCCAATACGTTTTTTGTAAATAATCCAAATGCAAGGCGTTGAAAAAACTGTCTGTGCGCCAATCTTCCAATCCTAATAAAACACCCAATCCAATTTTATGAATACCTGCAGTTCCTACTCGGTCCGGTGTTTCTAAACGAAAATCGAAATTGGATTTTTTTCCTTTTGTATGGTATTGTTTATAAACATCACGATGATACGTTTCCTGATATACTAAAATCGAATAGATTCCAGCGTTATGCAATTGTTCGTACTCTTCTGTTGACAATGGTTGCACTTCGGCTGAAATGGTGGAAAAGTCATTTTTTATTTGAGCAATTGTCTTTAGAAAATAATGAATGTTTACGGTATGATTTGCTTCGCCAGTCACCAGTAAAACATGATCAAACCCTGCTTTTTTTAATACTTCAATTTCTAGTGTAATTTCACTTTCGGTAAGTGTTTTTCGTTTGATTTTGTTATCCAAACTAAAACCGCAATAGGTGCAAATGTTTTGACATTCATTGCTTAAATACAAAGGAGCATACATTTGAATCGTTTTGCCAAATCTTTTTTTGGTTAATTCATGCGCCAGTTGTGCCATTTGCTCTAAATAGGGTTGGGCAGCAGGTGAAATTAATGCCAAAAAATCATCGAGATTGCGTTTGCTTTTGGCCAATGCATATTCGACTTCCAGTGCTGTTGTGCTGTATATTTTGGATTTAATGGTGTCCCAATCGTAGTTGTCAAAAACCGATTTAAATGTTTTCATCGTTTAAGTTGGTTGTTTAGTAATCGTCATTTTTATTATTCGGTTTCGGCTCCCTCTCCTTTGGAGAGTCCCGAGGCTTCGGGAGGGGAGAGGATTACTCATATAAAAACGCAGTCAAAGGACTTGAAGCCATTGCTCGGTTTGCCTTTTGTGCTAATTGTGCTTCATAGGCTTTTCGACCTGCAATGACAGCTTCTCTAAAAGCCTCTGCCATCAATTTTGGATTTCCCGCAACCGCAATGGCAGTGTTTACTAAAACCGCATCTGCGCCGAGTTCCATCGCTTTTGCAGCATCAGATGGAGCGCCAATTCCTGCATCGATAATTACAGGAACTCTACTTTGTTCGATAATGATTTCTAAAAAATCGATAGTTTTTAATCCTTTGTTGCTGCCAATGGGCGAGCCCAAAGGCATTACTGCTGAAGTTCCGGCATCTTCCAAACGTTTACATAAAACCGGATCTGCATGGATGTAAGGCAAAACGATAAATCCTAATTTGGCTAATGCTTCCGTTGCTTTCAGCGTTTCTATTGCATCAGGCATTAAATATTTTGGATCAGGATGAATTTCGAGTTTGAGCCAATTGGTTTCTAATGCTTCCCGAGCCAATTGTGCTGCAAAAATGGCTTCTTTGGCATTTCTTGCGCCAGAAGTATTGGGTAATAAATTAATTTGCGGATGTTTAAGATGTGATAAAATGGCATCCGTTTCGGTTTCCAAATCGACACGTTTTAGCGCTACGGTTACTAACTCGCTCCCGGATGCTAAAATGGCTTCTTCCATTTGTTGATTGGAACCGAATTTTCCTGTGCCTAAAAACAAGCGAGAGGCAAAGGTTTTATCTCCTATTTTAAATGGTAACATATAATTTGTCGTTAAGTTGAGTGATAAGTTGAGATGGATTTTCGCTTTGTGTAATCAAACCAGAAACGGCTATACCGTGAATTCCGGTTTCCATAAGGCTTTCGACATTTTCCAGTGTGATGCCACCAATGGCATAAATGGGAACTTTGATGTTTTTTATTTTCATTTGTTCGATAATCGAAAGATACCCTTCAAGTCCCAAAATCGGACTTAAATTTTGTTTGGTAGCTGTAAATTGGAATGGACCCAAACCAATATAATCACAATTTTCTTCTGTTCTTTGAAGTACATCATCAAAAGCATTTGCAGTGCCTCCAATGATTTTTGTTTTTCCTAAAATGGGTCTTGCTTCTTCAATGTTCATGTCACTCAAACCTAAATGGACTCCATCAGCATCCAATTGTTGTGCTAAATAGACGTTGTCATTGATGATAAAAGTGGCTAAATATTCTTTGCATAACATTTTTACGGCTTCCGCCAAAGTGAAAACTTCAAACGCATTTTGGTTTTTGAATCGCAATTGGATCCAATCGCAACCATTGTCCAGTGCTTTGTGAATGTTGTATAATTGTTCTTCGACTGTATTTCCCTGTGAAATGTACTGTAACTTGTTATACATGATGATATCCTAATTTAGTTTGGTTAGATTGTAAGTAGGTTTCTATATATTTTTTGGCATTACTGCAAGCTGTTTTCAGGTCCTGTTCCAAAGCTATATTCGCGGTAATGGCTGATGATAATACGCAACCGGAGCCATGCTTTTCGAAAATCAGAGTGTTATTTGGTGTAAGCTTGAAAATCTTATTTTCCAGATATAAATAATCAACACCTATTTTGTCTGGATTATGACCTCCTTTTAGTAAAATAGAACAATGTTTTGATAATTCTTGAGCAATTACATCTGGGTTTTTTTCTACTGAAGAGAATTGTAAAATCTCATTGTAATTGGGTGTTATCAAATCAATTTCTTCCAATATTTCAATCAAAATAGCTTGATTTTCGATGTTCATAAAATTGAATTCGGTAGTAGATTTCAAAACCGTATCCCAAACAATTTTTGTTTTTGGGGAAAGTCTTTTTACAGTAAAAACAATTTCTTTTAAATAATCCAATGAAGGAACAATTCCAATTTTTACTGCCTTGAGGGTATAGTTTTGAAACAATTTGTCCAATGATTTCAAAACAAAAGTCAAGTCTGTCCATTGCATTTCGTAGAATACATTTTCCGTTTGAATGGTGTTGCCAGTATTAATGGCAAAACCAGACACACGATGCTGTTCGAATGTTTTTGCATCTGCCAAAACTCCCGCACCTCCTGTGGGATCGAAACCGGCGATGGTTAATACAAATGGACGATTTGCTGACATAGTTTATAATTTTCTATAGTGTTACTGCTGTTCCAAATGGTACCTAAAAGCGCCACATCATCAAAGCCATATTCCAATGCAGCTTTGATTCTCTCAGATGTAATTCCTCCTAATGCAACCAATGCAGTTTTGTTGTTCTTCCTTTGTTTCAATTCCATTCTAAAATCAAGATTCGAAGCGTAATTTGGTTTAGAAATACTTTCGAAAACCGGCCCAAAAAAGGCATAATCAAATGCATCGGATAGTTTTTCAAAATCAGCCATACAGTGAATGGAAGTAGAGAGTTTAAATCCTTTTTCTTTCCATTTTTTCAGGCTTTCTTCTGATGTTTCAGTTCTCATTTTTTCTGTAAAATGAATGCGATGTATTCCGAATTCTTTTGCTAAATGATGATGACTGTGTAA
The DNA here is from genome assembly GCF_048276375.1 of Flavobacterium sp. ZB4R12. NCBI lineage: Bacteria > Pseudomonadati > Bacteroidota > Flavobacteriia > Flavobacteriales > Flavobacteriaceae > Flavobacterium > Flavobacterium sp. ZB4R12. The sequence goes on from NZ_JBLNKS010000003.1 coordinate 21,156, forward strand.
TGAAAGTTGGTTTCTAAACTCTAGTCCAATTGCAGAAACAAAAACTTCCATTTCGAATTCAGTAAATTCAGATTTTCGAATATGAAATAACTCCATCCCGTTCTCAAAAAGAGCATGGATAGTGTTGATTTCGTTTGTTATTGCAATTGGATTTGAGATTAGTATCATAATTTTTACTCTTCTCTCTTTTTAGCTATAAATCTCTTTCCCACTTTCTACAAATTCTTGTGATTTCTCTTTCATACCTTTTTCGGCTTCGGCAACATCACGAATTTCTTGTGAGATCTTCATAGAACAAAATTTTGGTCCACACATGGAACAAAAATGAGCCACTTTTGCACCATCAGCCGGTAATGTTTCATCGTGAAATTCACGAGCTGTATCTGGATCTAAAGACAAGTTGAATTGGTCTTCCCAACGGAATTCAAAGCGTGCTTTGCTCAAGGCATTGTCACGGTATTGTGATCCAGGATGACCTTTGGCCAAGTCAGCGGCATGAGCCGAAATCTTATAAGTGATAACACCGTCTTTAACGTCTTTTTTGTTGGGTAAGCCAAGGTGTTCTTTTGGTGTCACGTAGCATAACATCGCGCATCCGTACCAGCCAATCATCGCAGCGCCAATAGCGGAAGTGATGTGGTCATAACCCGGGGCAATATCTGTTGTTAATGGTCCTAAAGTATAAAAAGGAGCTTCATCACAATGTTCTAATTGTTTGTCCATGTTTTCTTTAATCATGTGCATTGGAACGTGACCAGGACCTTCAATAAATACTTGAACGTCGTGTTTCCAAGCTATTTTTGTGAGTTCGCCAAGTGTTTCCAATTCGGCAAACTGAGCGGCGTCATTCGCATCGGCAATAGAACCTGGGCGTAAACCATCTCCTAATGAGAAAGCTACGTCATACTGTTTCATGATTTCGCAAATCTCCTCGAAATGGGTGTAAAGGAAGTTTTCTTTGTGGTGAAACAAACACCATTTTGCCATGATAGAACCACCACGGGAAACGATTCCGGTAACGCGATTGGCAGTTAAATGGATGTAACGTAATAAAACGCCCGCATGGATTGTAAAATAAGATACCCCTTGTTCTGCTTGTTCAATCAACGTATCGCGAAACACTTCCCAAGTTAAATCTTCGGCAACGCCATTTACTTTTTCCAAAGCTTGGTAAATAGGCACGGTTCCGATTGGCACAGGAGAATTTCGGATGATCCATTCCCTGGTTTCGTGAATGTTTTTACCTGTTGATAAATCCATAATCGTATCAGCTCCCCAACGGCAAGCCCAAACTGCTTTTTCTACTTCTTCTTCTATAGTTGAAGTTACGGCGCTGTTCCCTATGTTAGCATTAATTTTTACCAAGAAGTTACGTCCCACAATCATCGGTTCGCTTTCTGGATGGTTGATGTTGTTTGGAATAATGGCACGACCTCTGGCTACTTCACTACGGACAAACTCCGGTGTGATTTTAGATTTTGGCGTATTAGCTCCAAAACTGTTTCCGCCATGTTGGCATTGCATCGCCTTGGTTTGTTCGTTTATTAACTCCAAGCGTTGGTTTTCACGAATGGCAATGTATTCCATTTCGGGCGTTATGATTCCTTGTTTTGCATAATACAATTGAGATACATTAGCTCCTTTTTTGGCACGCATGGGTTTGTGCAAATATTCAAAACGCAACTCGTTTAGTTTTTCGTCATTCAGACGTTTTTTTCCGTATTCAGAAGAGATTTCAGTCAGTTCTTCAACGTCATTACGGTCTAAAATCCATTGTTCGCGAATGCGGGGTAATCCTTTTCGAATGTCAATTTCGATATTTGGGTCGGTGAATGGACCTGAAGTATCATAAACAGTTACAGGTGGATTTTTTTCTATTCTTCCGTTGGATAATTTAGTATCTGCCAATGCAATTTCACGCATCGCTACTTTTATCGGGTGAATGGCTCCGTCTACGTAAATTTTTGTAGAGTTTGGAAACGGGGTTCTTGAGATTTTTTCTTCGTTATTCATTTGTTTGAATTTTTTCCTCTCCCCTCCCGAAACTTCGGGACTCTCCGAAGGAGAGGGAGACAAGATGGATATAGTTATTAGTTGTTTTTTATAATCTAAAATCTACTTCAGATAGCTATCGGAACTGAACACTAAGACTGAACACTGCAAACTAATCAACCTCCTTGAGTTGCAGAGATGATGAGAATGTCGTCGGTTTCTTTTATAGGATGGGAATTCCAGTTGGATTTTGGAATAACGGAATTGTTAATGGCTACGGCAATTCCATTTTGTTTGATGGGAATTTCCAAGTCAAGAAGTGCTTGAACAGTTAGACTGTCAGTTGCAAATTGTTTCGTTTGATTGTTGATTTTGAGCTCCATTCCTTTTGAATTTAGTATACAGTTATACTTTAGGAATGGCTACATGGGTACATAAATGTACTAGGGAGTCATCTTACTTTTCCCTACGCTAGTATGAACTAGATCAGGTTCAGAGGGTAATTCTCAGCCTACAATTTGTAGACACCCCTAAAGTGTGAAGCAAATGTAATTTATTATTTAATAGGTTGTATGTTAAATGTTTGAAATTTTTCAGTCACAGTTTGCAGTTGTCACTTGCGGTATTCTTGAAAACTGAACACTGCGACTGCAAACTGAATACTAATTCCTCTTCCAGCAATCTTCTACATGATCGTCAACCATTCCTGTCGCTTGCATATGCGCATAAACCACTGTAGAACCTACAAATTTGAATCCCCTTTTTTTTAAATCTTTGCTGATTTCATCCGAAAGCGGAGTAGTCGCAGGAACTTCTTTTAAGGACTGTCGGTTGTTTTGAATTGGTTTTCCATCGGTAAATTTCCAAATATATTTGCTAAAACTGCCAAATTCATCCTGTACTTTCATAAAGGCAACCGCATTGGAAACAGCGGCGCGAATTTTTAACTGATTCCGAATAATTCCTGCATCTTGTAGCAATTCCTGAATTTTATCTTCAGAATAGGATGCTACTTTTTTATAATCGAAATTATCAAAAGCTAATTTGAAGTTCTCTCTTTTCTTTAGGATAGTGTACCAGCTTAAACCCGCCTGAAAAGTTTCTAAAACCAGAAATTCAAACAATTTTTGATCTTCATACACGGGAACTCCCCATTCTTCGTCATGGTATTTTCGATATAAATCATCTTTTTCGCACCAAGCACATCGTTTTTTTTCTTCCATGATTATTTATTATGAATGTATTTTTCAATTAATGAATGCCCTAAATAAATTAACGGCGTTAGTAAAATAGCAATAATCAACTTTACAAAATATCCAGTAAATGCAGAAGCAATATAAACTTCGGCAGTCATTTTTCCGGTCATCCAGAAGGCAATCCCTAATACAATAAAACTATCAAATAATTGCGAAATAACAGTTGATCCGGTGCTTCGTAACCAAATCATTTTATTGCCGGTTTTGTTTTTAAAAAAGTGAAAAATACTTACGTCAATTAATTGTGAAACTAAAAAAGCTGTAATGCTGCCAACAATTATCCACATGCTTTGTCCAAATACACCATTGAATTGCGCATCGGTTACCAAATTTGTTCCTTTTACAGCGGGTATTTTTAAAGCAAAGAAAAGTAATATAAAACAATAAGCAATTAAACTTGCGGTTATCAATGACAATTTTTTAACCCCTTTTTCTCCAAAATATTCGTTGATTAAATCCGTTGTTACAAATACTATTGGCCATGGCAATATGCCAATACTCATCAAATAAGGACCTACGTAAATAAGTTTCCCTCCTATTAATTCAGCTACAACAGCATTGGTTATGAAAATTCCAGCCAGAATAACATAGACGGTGTCTTTTTTGGATTGAAACATAAAATAATTTTCAATAAAGATATAAATTTATGGTAAAAATCGTTTTAAGAATATCTTTTTCAACTTCAATAAAGCATTGTCAATTTCTGTATATTTGATATCGAATAATTTGAATATGTAAAATATTATAATTTTAATTTCTATGATTTCAATTATGCCAATTGCAGCTCAAAATAACAATCCATTACTCAAGGATTGGATTGGAGAAAACCATGGGGCGCCAGCTTTTAATGACTATAAAATTGTTGATTTTAAGCCAGCATTAGAATTTGCTATACAAGAAAAACTCAATGAGATTAATGCTATTGCAAATAATACTAAACCCGCCAGCTTTCAAAATACGATTGTAGCGATGGAACGTGCAGGAAAAAGACTTTCAAGAGTTATGGCGGTTTACGGGATTTATAGCTCTAATATGAATAGCCCGGAATTTGAACCTGTTGAAACAGAGTTTGAACCAAAATTGGCAAATCTTGCAGATAAAATAACTCAAAACACTAAACTCTTCAAGCGTATTGCTTTGGTTTACAATTCTAAAAACAAAACAAGATTAACCAAGGAACAACAACGTCTTGTAAAGGTTTATTATGAAGATTTTGTTCGTAAAGGAGCTAAATTAGACGCGAAAACTAAAGCTAAAGTGGCTGAAATCAATCAAAAATTAGCAGGATTTTTTACAAAATTCAATCAAAATTTGCTTTCAGAAGAAAATAATCAATATTTGGAACTAAAAAATGAATCTGATTTTGATGGTTTGTCTGCCGAATTAAAAAATGCAGCTATTGCGAAATCTAAAGAAAGAAAACTTACAAGTTTAGGTTGTATTGAAAATACGCGTTCCTCTGTAGAGCCTTTTTTAACTTATGCAGCGAATAGAGAATTAAGAGAAAAAGCTTGGGAAATGTTCATCAATAGAGGTGATAATGGAAATGCTCAGGATAATAATTCCTTAATTGTTGAAATTTTGAAACTTCGTTCTGAAAGAGCTAAACTTTTAGGATTTGCTTCTCATGCGAATTGGAAATTATCCAATACAATGGCAAAGACTCCTGAAAAGGCTATGGAACTAATGCTTGCTATTTGGAAACCAGCCGTTGCACAAGTAAAAATTGAAGTTGCCGATATGCAAAAAATTGTAGATTCAGAAGGAAGCAAGTTCAAAATTTCTCCTTGGGATTATCGTTGTTATGCCGAAAAAGTTAGAAAAGAAAAATACGATTTAGATCAAAATGAAGTTAAAGAATATTTGCAATTAGACAAACTAAGAGAAGGAATGTTTTGGGTTGCAGGCGAATTATTTGACTTAAAATTTGTTCCGGCTAATAACATACAAGTGTATCAACCAGATGTAAAAGTTTGGGAAGTGCTGAATAAAACAACAGGGAAACATGTTGGTCTATGGTATTTTGATCCTTATGCAAGAAAAGGAAAACGTTCTGGAGCTTGGATGAATGAGTACAGAAGCCAAGAAAAGTTTAATGGAGATATACCAACAATAGTTTCCAATAATGCCAATTTCATCAAAGGAAAAGTAGGGGAACCCGTTTTAATTTCTTGGGATGATGCCAGCACGCTTTTTCATGAATTCGGTCATGCTTTACACGGATTATGCTCTAATGTGAATTATCCGCTTTTGTCAGGAACTAATGTGGCAAGAGATTATGTTGAGTTTCCATCACAAATTTTAGAACGTTGGCTCTCTACTCCAGAAGTTCTGAAAACCTATGCTTTGAATTACAAAACGAATGAGCCAATACCAGAATCATTGTTGGCTAAAATTAATAAAGCGGACACATTTAATGAAGGATTTAAAACGGTAGAATTAATTTCAAGTGCTTTAATTGATATGAAACTGCACATGACTAATGATAAAGTTGACCCAGATGCTTTTGAAAAAACAACTTTGGCAGCATTAAATATGCCGGAAGAAATAGTTATGCGTCATCGAACTCCACAATTTGGACATATATTTTCAAGCGATGAATATTCAGCCGGTTATTATAGTTATTTATGGGCAGATGTTATTTGTGCCGATGCTTATGAAGCGTTTACAGAAGCAAAAGGACCTTATGACAAAGAAGTTGCTAAACGACTTTTGAAATATGTTTTCAGTTCAGGAAATACTACTGACCAAGGTGATGCCTATAGAGCATTTCGTGGTCGCGATGCCAAGGTTGATGCTTTAATGCGAACAAAAAATTTCCCTATGGTGAAGTAGTTTTTAAAATTTGATCCAATAAAAAACGGCATCTCGATTACGAGATGCCGTTTTTTATATCTTTATTCGTGATTCGTAAATCCAGATGGCGTTGAAGTGTAAGCCTTTAATATGCTTTTATATAGCACAGATTTTCAATTTATGTACACAATCAATTTTAAACAGATATAGAAAAAAATCCCATTTCAAATTACTTTGAAATGGGATTTTATATTGAGTTTAGAATAAATTATCCTAAAGCAGCTCTTTTGAAACCTGTAACGATAAGATCTTTATCTAAAGATTTAGCATAAGTAGCAACACTCATTTTATTATCTTTAATGTAATCTTGGTTTACTAAAGTGTTGTCTTTAAAGAAACGAGCCAATTTACCTTTAGCGATATTGTCTAACATTGCTTCTGGTTTTCCTTCTTGACGTAGGATATCTTTAGCAATTTCTATTTCTTTAGAGATAGTTTCAGCGTCAACACCACTTTCGTCTAATGCGATAGGTGACATAGCTGCAGCTTGCATGGCGATGTTTCTTGCTACTTCATCAGCACCTTCAATTTTTGCAGATAGACCAACTAAAGTAGCGATTTTGTTTCCAGAGTGAATGTAAGACCCGATGAAAGCACCTTCTAATTTTTCGAAAGTTCTTATTTCTAGTTTTTCACCGATAACTCCAGTTTGCTCTATTAATTTATCAGCAACAGTAACTCCGTTGAAATCAGCTGCTAAAAATGCTTCTTTATTGTCAAAATTCAATGCCAAATTAGCCATATCAGTAGCCATTTTTACAAAGTTTTCATTCATACCTACGAAGTCAGTCTCACAGTTCAATGTGATAACAACACCAGCAGTTTTGTCAGCATTTACAACAGCAATTGCAGCACCTTCAGTGGATTCTCTATCTGAACGGTTAGCAGCTACTTTTTGTCCTTTTTTACGTAAGTTTTCGATAGCTAAATCAAAATCTCCGTCTGCTTCAACCAAAGCTTTTTTGCAGTCCATCATTCCTGCACCAGTGATTGTTCTTAATTTATTTACGTCTGCAGCAGTAATTGTTGCCATGTTGTATTATTTTTTAAGGTTAAAAGTAAAAAATTCCAAGTTTCAAATCCAATTTCCAATTTTATTAAATTATCAACTTTAGGTTTCTAATTTTTTATGGAGAGGAATTAAAACTTGGAATTAAATGTTTATTTATTCTTCAGTTGCAGTTGGAGCAGCTGCTTCTACAGCAGGAGCTACTTCTGCAGCTTCAGCAGCAGGAGCAACAACTTCAGCAGTAGCTTCACCTTCTTTGTCAGAACCTCTATCAGAAAGTCCTTCAACAATTGCAGCTGTAACTAAAGATAAAATTTTATCAATTGATTTAGAAGCATCATCGTTAGATGGGATTACGTATTCAACCTCTCTTGGGTCAGAATTGGTATCCACCATTGCGAAAACTGGAATGTTTAATTTTTGAGCTTCTTTTATTGCGATGTGTTCCGCTTTGATATCAACTACGAACAATGCAGCTGGTAGTCTAGACATGTCAGCGATTGAACCTAAATTTTTCTCTAATTTAGCACGAAGACGATCCACTTGTAAACGCTCTTTCTTAGAAAGGGTCATGAATGTACCATCTTTCTTCATTTTATCAATAGTAGCCATTTTTTTAACAGCTTTACGGATAGTTACGAAGTTAGTTAGCATTCCACCAGGCCATCTTTCAGTGATGTAAGGCATGTTTGCAGCTTTTGCTTTTTCAGCAACGATATCTTTTGCTTGTTTTTTGGTAGCAACGAATAATATTTTTCTACCTGATGCAGCGATTTTTTTCAAAGCTTCATTAGCTTCTTCAATTTTTGCTGCAGTTTTATATAGATTGATAATGTGAATACCATTACGCTCCATATAAATGTAAGGAGCCATGTTTGGATCCCATTTTCTAGTCATGTGTCCGAAGTGAACACCTGCTTCTAGTAATTCTTTTACTTCTACTTTGTTTGCCATTTTGTTCTAGTTTACGTTCTGTTGATTAGCAATGCATAAATGGCGATTTCTCGGCTTTATACATTTAGATGCTAAACTATTTCCTACCTCAGTAGGAGAGCAACAACAACTTTGTTTTTTAAATTTTTATGCTGAATTCGTTTCAGCATCTTTTCAGTTTAAGCTGATAATAAAACCAGCGTATGAACATGAGAATCTGAAACAAGTTCAGATTGAATATTAACGTTTAGAGAATTGGAATCTCTTACGAGCTTTCTTCTGACCGAATTTCTTACGTTCAACCATTCTTGGATCTCTTGTCAATAAACCTTCTGGTTTCAATATCCCTCTGTTTTCAGCATTTACTTCACACATAACACGTGCTAATGCCATTCTTACAGCTTCTGCTTGACCAGTTGAACCACCACCGTAAACGTTAACTTTTACGTCAAAGTTGCTTACATTTTCTGTCATAGACATAGGTTGTAATACTTTGTATTGTAAAGTTGCAGTTGGGAAGTATGTTTCGAATGCTTTTTTGTTTACAGTGATTACTCCTGTTCCTTCCGAAACATAAACACGTGCAACAGCGGTTTTTCTTCTACCGATTTTGTGAATAACTCCCATTACTTAAGATCGTTAAGGTTAACTGTTTTAGGTTTTTGAGCGCCTTGTTTGTGCTCTGATCCTACAACAACATTTAAATTTCTAAAAAGTTCAGCACCTAATTTATTTTTAGGTAACATCCCTTTTATTGCTTTTTCAACTAGTAATGCAGGGTTTTTTGATTGCAATACTTTAGCAGTTAAAGTTCTTTGACCTCCTGGGTAACCAGTGTGACGGATGTATGTTTTTTCATCCATTTTGTTACCTGTAAGGTTAATTTTTTCTGAGTTGATAACGATTACGTTATCTCCGCAGTCCACGTGTGGTGTGTAACTTGGTTTGTACTTACCTCTCAAAATCATAGCGACTTTTGAAGCAAGACGACCTAAGTTGTGACCATCAGCATCTACAACAATCCACTCTTTTGTAACGGTGGCTTTGCTTGCTGATTGTGTCTTGTAGCTTAATGCGTCCATAATATTTTTTTAATTAAACATTCCATCCCCAATAAAGGGGTTGCAAAAGTACAATTAATTATTTTAAATACAAATACCTTAAATGATTATTTTTTCCTTGTTTTTACTCTGATAATCAAATGTATATTTAGATTAAATTTATGATATGTTTTTTTGAATTATACTTATAATAGGTCTTTCAATAATTGTATTACATTTGTTGTCAAATAAAATTTGTATATTACACTTTTGTAAACGCAGTTTTTACATAATAAAGTAACTGTTTTGTAAAAGAAACACAATTATAAATCTATTTTTAAATTGTCATGTTTTTTATAATCATTAAAAAGCAATAAATTCCGACCTATGAAAGCTAAAGCAACTCTAAAACAAATTGCAAAAGAACTGAATGTTTCTGTTTCTACAGTTTCAAAAGCACTTAATGATAGTCCTGAAATTAGTGAATTAACAAAAATTAAAATTAAAGAATACGCAAAACTCAAAAATTATAAACCAAACGTTATTGGTCTGAATCTTAAAAATAGAAAAACAAAAACTATTGGTGTTATAATTCCCAATATTCTGAATTCTTTTTTTGCAAAAGTATTTAGCGGAATTGAAAAAATTGCTGACAAAAAAGGATATAATGTAATAATGTGTATCTCTAATGAATCATTAGAAAAAGAAGCACATACTCTTGAAATGTTGAGTAATGGAACTATTGACGGATTTATTTTGTCTGTTTCAGAAGAAGCGCAAAAACTTCATGAATACAATCATTTCAAAGAAATTATTAATGATGGTACTCCTATAGTTATGTTCGATAGAATTGCTGAAGGCGTAGAATGTGATAAAGTTGTAGTTGATGATTTCGATTCGGCTTTAAATTCTACACAGCGTTTAATAGATTTAGGTTGCAAAAACATTGCTTTATTTTCTTCTGTAGATAATTTAAGTGTCGGTAAATTAAGAGCTGAAGGGTATCTTAAAGCATTAGAAAAAAATAATATTGCGGTGAATCCGAATTTAATTATTCGTACAGATTCCGAGGATGATTTGAAAGATAAAATTGAGAAGATTTTTGACAATAACACAATTGACGGAATCTTTGCTCTGGAAGAAAATGACTCAGTAGCGGCATTACGTATTGCTATTAAAAAAGGGTTTAAAGTGCCGGAAGAAATTTCTATTATAGGATTTGCAGATGGAATCCTTGCTTCCAGAAGATTGTCGCCAAGTTTAACCACTGTAAGTCAGCATGGTATAGAAATAGGGGAAGTCGCTGCCAAATTGCTTATTAACAGATTAGAATCAAAAGAGGAGAATCTCCCTTATGAAACAGTTGTAATCAAAACAAAATTGAAAGAAAGAGAGTCAACGAGGAAATTGTAATACCTTAAAATAAGTTGACGAATTTAAAAGCCATTCAAAATTTTGAATGGCTTTTTTTTGTCTTTTAAACTAATAGTTTTCAATCCAAATAGTTGTATTTGATTTTAAAAAAACAGATTCTAATGCGCTTCCAGCCAATCTTTACCGGCTCCTAAATCGACATCCAAAGGCACATCAAGTTTAAACGCATGTTCCATTTCGTATTTTATCATCGGCTGGATTTTTTCAAGTTCAGAATTATGAACATCGAAAACAAGCTCATCATGTACCTGTAATAGCATTTTACTTTTCCAGTTCTCGGAAGTTAGTTTTTTATGAATGCTAATCATCGCAATTTTGATGATATCAGCAGCACTTCCTTGTATTGGAGCGTTTACCGCATTTCTTTCGGAAGCACCACGGACCACAGCATTGGCTGAATTGATATCTTTTAAATAGCGACGACGGCCTAAAATGGTTTGTACAAAACCGTTTTCTCGGGCATATTCAATTTGTTCTTGAATATAGGATTTCAATCTAGGATACGTTTTGTAATAGGCTTCAATCAAAGCGGCACTTTCAGAACGGGAAAGTGAAGTTTGATTACTCAATCCAAAAGCCGAAACGCCATATATAATTCCAAAGTTTACCGTTTTGGCATGACTTCTTTGTTCGCGTGTCACTTCTTCCAACGGAACGTTAAATACTTTTGAAGCGGTCGATTTATGAATGTCTTCGTGATTCTGAAAGGCGGCAATCATGTTTTCTTCACCGCTCAATGCAGCAATAATTCGCAATTCTATTTGGGAATAATCGGCAGAAACGATAGTGTAATTTTCATCTCTTGCCACAAATGCTTTTCTGATTTGTCGGCCACGTTCAGTACGAATCGGAATGTTCTGTAAGTTTGGATTATTGGAACTCAAACGTCCGGTTGCGGCCACAGTTTGCATGTAATCGGTATGTATTCGATTCGTAATTTTGTCTACTTGGTTTGGCAAAGCATCAACATAGGTGTTTTGCAGTTTTATTAATTGACGCCAGTCGAGAATGTCTTTAACAATTGGATAGTCGGTAGCTAAATAGCTTAAAATTTCTTCTCCTGTGGCATATTGACCGGTTTTGGTTTTCTTTTGCTTTAATCCTCCAATTTTCAATTTATCGAATAAAACATCACCCAATTGTTTCGGAGAAGCCAGATTAAATTTCTCACCGGCAGTTTCGTAAATAGATGCTTCCAAAATCTTAATATCATCGTCTAATGTTTTGGATAAAGATTTTAAGAAATCGGTATCTACGCGAATTCCTTCCTTTTCCATGTCAGCCAAGACTTTTACCAGCGGAATTTCAATTTCTTCAAAAAGTTTCTTAGTCTCTGTTTTGTCTAATTCCAAAGTGAATATTTCTTTGAGTTGCAAAGTGACATCGGCATCTTCAACGGCATATTCTTTAATTTCTTCCAATTCAATGTCACGCATTGATTTCTGGTTTTTTCCTTTTTTTCCAATTAAAGTCTCGATGGATTTAGGAGAATATTTCAAATAGGTTTCCGCTAAAATATCCATGTTATGACGCATATCTGGATTGATCAGATAATGTGCAATCATCGTGTCAAATAATTTTCCTTTTACTGTTATATTGTAATTAGAAAGAATTTTTAAATCGTATTTTAAATTCTGTCCAATTTTTTCAATAGCTTCATTTTCGAAAAAAGGAATGAATTTTTCGATTAAAGTTTGTGCTTCTTCTTGGTTTTCCGGAAAAGGAACATAAAATCCTTTTCCTTTTTCATATGAAAATGAGATTCCAACCAATTCCGCATGCAAAGCATCTAATCCTGTTGTTTCGGTATCAAAACAAACTGAAGATTGGTTTTGTAAATTTTGTAACAATAATTTCAGTCCTAAATCGCCTTGAATAATCTGATAGGAATGTTCGGTGTTCTCTAACGAATTATAATATTGATGACGCGCTTCTTCTGAGGTGTCATCTGGTATAGCACTCCCAAAAAGATCAAATTGCTCTTCGTTTTTGGGTTGTGGTTTTTTATATAATTTAGCCTCATCAACTGGTTTATTTGCTGTTGCAGTCCCGCCTTTTTTAAATATCGCATCAAATTGTTCCGCCATTCTTCGAAATTCCAGTTCGTTGAAAAGGGCATCTGTTTTTTCGACATCAGGAGTCGATAATTCATAATCTGTTTCATCGAAAACAACTGGGCAGTCCAGTAAAATAGTCGCTAAAGTTTTAGATAATAATCCTTTCTCTTTATTGGCTTCAATGTTTTCTTTCATTTTTCCTTTTAACTTGTCAGTATTTGCCAAAAGGTTTTCCATGGTGCCGAATTCCTTTAATAATTTCTTGGCGGTAACTTCACCCACACCCGGTAAGCCTGGGATGTTATCGGCGGTGTCACCCATCATTCCTAAAAAATCAATTACCTGATCCGGTCTTTCGATTTCGAATTTTTCCAATACTTCAGGAACGCCCCAAATTTCTATTCCATTACCCATTCGGGCGGGTTTGTACATAAAAATATTTTCGGAGACCAGTTGCGCAAAATCCTTATCAGGTGTAACCATAAAGACTTTATAATTTTGTTTTTCAGCTTGTTTAGCAATCGTTCCTATTAAATCATCAGCTTCATAACCTTTCACTTCTATAATAGGAATATGCATCGCTTTGAGCAAATCTTGTATGTATGGAATAGCAATTTTTATAGCTTCGGGAGTTGCATCACGATGGGCCTTATATTCGGGGAATATGTCATTTCTCAATTGACTTCCGCCATTGTCAAAAGCAACTGCTAGATGATCTGGTTTTTCTCTTTTTATTACGTCCATCAATGAATTCATGAATCCCATGATGGCCGAGGTATCCATTCCTTTAGAATTGATTCGAGGATTTTTTATAAAAGCATAATAACCACGAAAGATTAAAGCATAAGCATCTAAAAGGAACAGGCGTTTTTGTTGTGACATGATTGAGATTTTGTATAGTTTTCAAAAGTACAAAACTTGTCAGATAAAGAATAGGCAGTTTGAAATATTTCTTATAATTCATGTCTGAACTTATTTTGTGAAGTCTAAAAATTGCATTCAAACAATTTACTATTATTACAATTGTGACGATCTTCTTGTAGATTAAAAAACAATGCCTGTTTTGAATCCGTTAAATTTTAATTAATACCAATCCGTTTTAACTAATTGTTTTGTTATTTTGTCTAAAACTTTACAAAATGATTCTTCGCATACTATTATTATGTTTTGTCCTTCTTATCATAGAACTTTATGCATTTCAAGCATTACGTACCTTAATAAAGATGAAATGGGTTTTGTTCTCTTACCAGATTATCAGTTTGCTGCTTTTAGTATTTATTATTTATTCTTTCATGCAATTTGACCGCTCTGTCGGACAAACCAAGATGACTATGTTTACAATGGGTTTGGTGCTATTAGTTTATGTTCCCAAAATGGTTTTGACCCTTGTATTGCTTGGAGAAGATGTTTTTAGAATTGGAGCTGGGTCAGTAAATTATTTTATGGAGAAGAATGACAATGTAACTTTCTTTGCTTCAAGAAGGAAGTTTGTCAGTCAGATTGGGTTAGGATTGGCAGCAGTTCCATTCTTATCATTAATATACGGAGTTACTGTAGGTAAATACAATTATAAAGTAATCAAACAACGAATCTTTTTTCCGGATTTACCCGATGCTTTTGATGGTTTTACAATTACTCAAATATCAGATGTTCATAGTGGAAGTTTCGATAATCCAGACAAAATAAATTATGCGATAGATTTAGTGAACGAACAAAATTCAGATATGATTTTGTTTACCGGAGATATTGTAAATACTGATGCAAAGGAAATGCATCCTTGGATAGAAACGTTCAACAGAATAAAAAAACATGAGTATGGGAAGTATTCGGTTTTAGGGAATCACGATTATGGGGAGTATATAACATGGCCTACAGAAAAGGATAAAGAGGATAATTTTCAAGCCATAAAAAATTTATATGGACAAATTGATTTTAAATTGTTGCTAAACGAACACACTTTTATTGAAAAAGGGGATGCTAAAATAGCATTAATTGGTGTAGAAAATTGGGGTCATAATTTTAAGAAAGCAGGAGATATAAACAAAGCTTCTCAACATGTGAAGAAAGAAGATTTTAAAATTTTGATGAGTCATGATCCTTCTCATTGGGAACATGAAGTGCAGCATCATGATAAACATTTTCACTTAACGCTTTCAGGCCATACACACGGAATGCAATTTGGTATAGAAATTCCAGGATATTTCAAATGGAGCTTAGCGCAATACGTTTATAAGCAATGGGCTGGTTTATATGAAAATGTAGGCCGGTATGTATATGTAAATAGAGGATTTGGCTTTCATGCTTATCCAGGAAGAGTCGGAATAATGCCTGAAATTACAGTCATCGAACTAAAAAAGGGTAAGGATGTGGCTTAATTCGTTTAAAATGTTACATTTGTATAATAATTATCTCTTTTTAGTAAATTTAGAAAATTAAATTTTTGGTTTTATGTCAAAATTTGGAGAACTTATAAATACACAAATCCCTGTGTTGATTGACTTTTATACAGATTGGAATGAATCTTCCGTTTCTATGCATCCTGTAATAAGAGATGTTGCGGCTGCTCTTGGCGATAAAGCAAAAGTAATAAAAATAGATGTTGATAAAAATCAGGAACTAGCCGAAGCTTTGCGAATAAAAGGTCTTCCTACCCTTATGATTTATAAAGAGGGCTTAATGATTTGGAGACAATCCGGAGAGTTAGATGCTAATACTATAATTAGCATAGTTCAGGAACAGTTGTAGTGATTGCTCTTTTTTATTCTATAACATCACAAATAAAGTTGTTTTCTTTTAGATAAGCTAAAGTTCTAGGGAGTACATATTCTAAGTTTTTGAAGGCTTTTATACTGTCATGAAAAACAATTATACTTCCTGATTCTATATTTGATAACACATTTTCCAAACAATCTTCTTTAGATAAGTTTTGATCAAAATCAGCGCTTAGGACATCCCACATTATTATTTTGTACCCTAATTTGCTTATTTCTTTAGCTTGGGTAGTTTTTATTTTTCCATAAGGTGGACGGAAGAATTTAGATTTTAGGTTGATACCAGATTGCTGAATGATTTCCTCACAGCGTTTGAAATTTTCCAAATAGGCTTCAGTTGTAGTTTTCCAGCCGTTCAGATGATTGAATGTGTGATTTCCAATCGCATGGCCTTCAGTGATTACTTTTTTAAATATTTTGTTATTTTTATTAATGTTATCTCCTATGCAGAAAAAAGTTGCTTTTGCGTTGTGTGTTTTTAATTGATCCAAAACCCATTCAGTGATTTCCGGTATTGGTCCGTCATCAAAGGTGAGGTATACTTTGTTTTCGGTATTGGGAATGTCCCAAGTATAATTTGAAAATATTTTTTTTATAATCCGATTTGTTTTTATCCAATAAAGGTTCATTTGTTTTTTTATTTAAAAGTAAAAAAAAATAGCGACATTTTTCAATATCGCTACATTTTCTGATTGTCAAATTAAATTACTCTTTTTCGCGACCAAAACGTTCAAACATTTTAATATACGTATTGAAAATTATTTTATTTTTATTGTAAAAAGTTGAATCACCACTTTCTTTCATTACTAGAAGCAAACCTCTGTAACGTTCTATATCTGTTATTATATCCACAGCAATATCAGTTTGATCTACAGCATTGAGATTAATGTAGTAATTTAAATTTTCTTTGTATTTAGTCATTAATTTTTCAAGAAGTTCCTGAGCTTTAGCTTTTTCTCCAATAGCATAATATCCTTTAGCAAATGGTTCAACCAAAGAATAATACCCAAATTTATCCAAAGGCATTTTTGTCATGGCCAAATCGATAATGTTTTTAGCTTTGTCTTTCTTTCCCTCAACGATTAACTGATTCATTAATCGGGCAAGATTCATTCGGTAAGTGATGCTGTTTCTTCTGGTTTCTGGGTCGTGATAAATCGTCGGGCTTTCACTATTTCCCCAATCCCATTTCATAACGTTTGAGTACATTTTGTCAGCATCAATCTGTCCCATTTCCATTTGGTTGTCGTCTTTGCCCATTTTGGTTTTTATAGGAACTAATTTATAAACCATTCCGTCTAACTGAAGATAATCTTTCATCCATAAATAATCTTCATTATCAAAGGCGCCACCACTAAAGTAAATAGGTCTTTTCCAGTTGTTATTAGCTACAATATCAAGCATCATCAATCTGTTTTTGTACAATGCATTTCCTTTGATATCGATATCTATATAAGGGACAATTGAATCATTGTATTTAGCAGAAACAACTTTGTTCTTGATGATAGTGTTTCTGTCAACAGGAATTCTCACTTTATTTGTTGGATAAAAATGAATGGTTTGTCCGTTTTGCATTTCAACAGTAGATTTTGGGTTTTTAATAAAACTTATAAAGTCTTTTACGTCCCATCTGCTTTCTACTTTTGGTATATGCGCTACATAATCCAGTTTGTCGCCTACATATTGATCGTGTGTGAATGAAATAGGCAAAGGATCTGATTCGTATGTTTTGGTTTTCATTTGATCGATATACCAATCGGTCATGAAAAGACTTGTATTTACGATTTTAACGTCAGTTCTTATTTTTTCAATTTCCTGAGCGTACCAAAGCGGGAAAGTGTCATTATCTCCAATGGTAAAAAGTATTGCATTTGGATCGCAAGAAGTAAGATATGCTTTTGCCATTGCAACAGCGGTATATTTATCAGAACGATCATGATCATCCCAGTTTTGAGAAGCCATAAGAACAGGAGCGGCTAATAAACTGGCTCCTATAAGTAGTGGTCCGGCTATTTTTGGAGCCAAATAGTTGCAGGCACTTTCGTACAGCGCATAAACCCCAAATCCTATCCAGATGGCAAATACATAGAAGGAGCCTACTAAAGCATAATCTCTTTCACGAGGTTCAAAAGGTCTTTCGTTTAAGTAAATTTTTAGTGCCAGGCCTGTGAATAAAAACAAGGCTAATAAAACATAAAAACTCTTTAAATCTTTATTGGCATGATACATCAAGCCAATAAGTCCGAGTATAAAAGGCAAAAAGAAATAGACATTTCGGCCTTTATTATTCAATACATCTGATGGTAAATTATCTTGTGAGCCTAAATGCAGGCTGTCAATAAATTTTATGCCGCTAATCCAATTTCCGTCTAAATTATCGTATTTCCCTTGTACATCGCTTTGGCGTCCAACAAAATTCCACATCAAATACCTCCAATACATATAACCAAATTGGTATTCGAACATAAAACTAAAATTGTCTACCGTTGTTGGCTTTTCTATGATGAGGTAATCCCCGTAACTTTTCAAGAAAGATACGTAACCGCCATGGTCTATTTGTTTTTGAGCGTAAGCTTGTCTAAATTCAGTCACTGTTTTTTCGACTTCATTTCTCAACTGCGCTATGGCCTTATTGTAATCCTCTTCGCTTAGTTGGCTTGGGTCAATGCCATATTTGCCCAAGTCATCTTCGTAAGGATAATCTGGATTTATTTTAAATTGTGGAGGATTTGTGAAATTCATATAGTTCTCTATATGCTCTGTACTCCACATTCTAGGCAAAATAGTTTTTTGATTGTCATCGCTATTTTGTTCCGCATTTTTGAAATTATTTACAATAACATATTTTCCTGTTTTGTAATCTCTTTCATAGTTTGGAGCTTTGTCTAAATAAGGATTTTCTTTATCTAAACCAGCAAAGGTTTCTGTATATTGAGGTCCATAGAACAACGGATTAACGCCATATTGTTCTCTGTTATAATAGGCTAAAACCTCACGTGCATCGGAAGGTTTGTTTTCATTTATTACGGTATTCGCATTTGCTCTAATAGGTAACATCATCCAAGTGGAGAAGCCAATTAAAATGAATAATATGCAAAGAATTATAGTATTGTAGAAAATCAAACCTTTTTGTTTGGTGTATTTTAAACCAAAGTAAAAGAAAGCGATGAAGAGTAGTGCAACAAAAATAGTCCCTGAGTCAAACGGTAATCCTAAATTGTTGACCATAAAAACTTCGGTTTTACCAAAGAAAGCCATTGTCAAAGGAAGCAATAGTTTGAATATAAACAATAAAATGGCGATAACTACAATATTTGCAATGATGAAACTTTTGACGGTAACAATTTTATAATGTTTGAAAAAATAAAGAAAACCAATGGCTGGGATTGTTAATAAAGCCATGAAATGCACTCCAAACGAAAGTCCTATAACTAGAGAAATGATCAATAACCATTTATTCCCTCTAGGGGTCTCCATGTCTTGTTCCCAACGTAAACCCAACCAAAAGAGCAACGCAATTAATAAAGAAGCCATGGCATAAACTTCGGCTTCAACGGCATTGAACCAAAAGCTATCAGAAAAAGTATAGGCCAATGTGCCTACAAATGAACTGCCTAAAATAACAATATCATTATTTTTATTTGTTTCGGAAAATCGAGAAATTAGTTTTTTTAATAAAATTGTTGAAGACCAATACATAAATAATATAGTAAAGGCACTAGAGAAAACGGACGTCATATTGACCATTAGGGCAACATGTTGGTCATCTGAAGCAAATATGGCAAAAAAGGCGCCAATCATTTGAAATAAAGGTGCTCCCGGGGGATGTCCTACCTCTAATTTTGCTGCTGTGGCAATATATTCTCCACAATCCCAGAAACTCATTGTGGGTTCAACTGTGAGTGTGTATGTTGTTAATGCGATTCCAAATGTAAACCAACCTATAATCGTATTCCATTTATTGAAATTGAATGTTGCCATATTTCAGTACTAAATTGTAGTTAAATTTTGAGTTACAAAGAAAATGTTTTTTTATGTAACGATGCGAGCATTAACAAAATTTTCTAAAAAACAAATGAAGTGAAGCAACAGCTTGGTTTTTAGTCTTTTCCTAAATTTTAAAGGGTGTTTGGAATCTTTAATGAATTTTTTTTGAATAAAAAGCGCTTAAAAATTTGTACAAATTAAAATTTGTATTAAATTTGCACTCGCTTAACAAAGCAATGCTGGTCTATGGTGTAATGGTAACACAACTGTTTTTGGTGCAGTCTTTCAAGGTTCGAGTCCTTGTAGACCAACGTAAAGCCTCTCAATTTTTGAGAGGCTTTTTTTATTTGAAAATTTTTGAAAGATTTTTTTTGAATTCTAAGAAGTGTTTTGGGAATTTAATTTGAGGTTGATTTTTGTAACTGAAAATTAAATTTTAAAAGTAATTACTGGTTTTACAGTATGATTTACTAAGTCCTCACTAATGCTTCCATTAAAAAAATGCGCTAATCCAGTTCTGCCATGTGTGCAAAGGCCTATTAAATCCGCATTAATTGTATTTGAAAAATTGAGTATTCCGTTTTCAATATTGACATCATTAAAAATATGGAAGGAGTAATTTTGAATGTCAAAATCAGCAATAAAATCATTCATGACCTTTTCGGCAACAAGGGTTGTTTTGAAGCTATTGGGAGTGCAAATCATTACTAAAAACAGATTCGCATCAAAGATTTTGGTAAATTCAATCATTTTTTTGAATGGTTTTTTTATTTCTTTCGAAAAGTCAGATGCAAAAACGAAATTTCTAGCTTCAAATTTGCCGATATCTTTTTTAATAACTAAAACGGGTATGTCTGAAAGGCGTACTACTTTTTCGGTATTGGAGCCAATTAGCATTTCTTCAATTCCAGAAGATCCGTGGGAGCCCATAATAATTAAATCAATTTTGTTTTTTTTGCAGAATGATAATATGCCATCCGAAGCTCTTTCAAATTGTACCGTTTCACTGACTGAAATCCCATTTAAATAGGGGCGTTCTTTGATTTTTTGAAAGGTTTCGTTTGCTTTTTTTATAAATAGCATTACTTCTGGAATACCGCTTCCGCCAGAAATAGCGTCGCTCATTTGGCCTGGGAGTTCCAACATGTGCAGTAAGAATATTTCGCAATTATTTTTTTTGGCAATTTGTGCGGCTACTTTCAAGGCATCTTCAGCATGTTCTGAAAAATCGGTTGGTACTAAAATTCGTTTCATAATTAAAAAGTTTAAATTATGTAAAAAACAGTTATTTTAATGCTAGATTAAAGATAAGAAATATTTTAACAGCAATCGATTATTTTAATTAATAAAAAAAAACACTATATTTGCACCGTTATTTATTAAAATCTAGATAATGAGGGGACTAAATGTCCCCTCTTTTTATAAAAATATGACATTTAAAGAAAAAGTAAATACGTTATTGACAGAATGCCTTTTGGAAAAGTCATCAATTTTTTTGATAGACCTTACTATCACTGATGCTTTCAAGGTTATTGTGACTTTAGATGGTGATAATGGAGTTGCACTTCAGGATTGCATCGATGTGAGTCGTTTTATAGATAATAATTTGGATCGCGAGGAACAAGATTATTCTTTAGAAGTAGCTTCGGTAGGAGTTGGGTCGCCATTGAAATTAGTAAGACAATACAAGAAAAATATAGGACGAACATTGATTGTAAAGACTGGGGCAGAAATAATTGAAGCGGAATTAGTGGAAGCTAATGATGATTTTGTAATTTTGTCATGGAAAGCAAGAGAGCCTAAAAAGATAGGAAAAGGAAAGGAAACAGTTCAAAAAGAACTTAAACTGCCTTACGGAGACATTAAAGAAGCAATTGTTACAGTAACATTTTAATTAAAGAATTCGCATGGAAAATTTAGCATTAATCGATTCATTCTCAGAGTTTAAAGATGATAAACTTATTGATCGTGTAACGCTTATGGCAATTTTAGAAGATGTATTTAGAAATGCATTGAAAAAAAAATACGGTTCAGACGATAATTTCGATATTATTATAAATCCTGACAAGGGAGATATGGAAATTTGGAGAAGAAGAGTAATCGTTGCAGACGAGGATCTAGATTTTGAAAACGAAGAGATTACTTTGACAGAAGCGAGAAAAATCGAAGCCGATTTTGAAATTGGTGAAGAAGTTTCTGAGGAAGTAAAATTGATTGATTTAGGAAGAAGAGCCATTTTGGCCTTGCGTCAAAACTTAATTTCAAAAATTCATGAGCATGACAATACGAATCTTTACAAGCAATTTAAAGATTTAATTGGTGATATTTACACCGCGGAAGTGCATCATGTACGACCTAGAGTTGTTATTTTGGTAGATGATGAAGGAAATGAAATTATTTTGCCAAAAGAAAAACAAATACCTTCTGATTTTTTCCGCAAAGGAGATAATGTTCGAGGTATAATAGAAAGCGTTGAATTGAAAGGAAATAAACCTCAAATTATTATGTCTAGAACTTCTGAGAAGTTTTTAGAAAAATTATTTGAACAAGAAATTCCTGAAGTATTTGACGGTTTGATTATGGTTAAAAAAGTGGTAAGAATACCAGGCGAAAAAGCAAAAGTAGCCGTAGATTCTTATGATGATAGAATTGATCCAGTTGGAGCTTGTGTAGGTATGAAAGGTTCTCGTATTCATGGAATTGTTCGTGAATTAGGAAATGAAAATATTGATGTTATCAATTATACCAGTAATATTCAATTGTACATCACAAGAGCGTTAAGTCCAGCAAAAGTTTCTTCGATTAAAATCAATGAAGACACTAAAAGAGCAGAGGTTTTCTTGAAGCTTGAAGAAGTTTCGAAAGCAATTGGTCGCGGTGGACACAATATTAAATTAGCAGGTTTATTGACGGGCTATGAATTAGATGTTATCCGTGAAGGGGATGTTGCAGGTGCAACTGCTGATGAGGATGATGTTGAATTAACTGAGTTTTCAGATGAAATTGAAGACTGGGTTATTGAAGAGTTTGCAAAAATTGGTTTAGATACTGCAAAAAGTATTTTAAAACAAGATGTTGAAGATTTAGTAAGAAGAACAGACCTAGAAGAGGAAACGATTCTGGATGTAATGAGAATATTGAAAGAAGAATTTGACAGTTAGTCATTTCTTCTGGCAAAATAAATATTCCACTTTCATATTCCTTTTCTTTGGAGAGGGTTAGAGTGAGGAACAACAAAAAAGGTAATAATAAAAAGGTTTTATGTCTGAAGAGAGAATTATTAGAATAAACAAAGTTTTAAGGGAATTGAATATTTCTTTGGAAAGAGCTGTGGATTATCTAAAAGATAAGGGAATTGCCATTGAAGCAAATCCAAACACAAAAATTTCTGATGATGTATACAATGTCTTGTGCGGTCAGTTTGCAGGTGACAAAGGGAATAAAGAAGCTTCGAAAGAAGTAGGGGAAGAGAAGAAAAAAGAAAAAGAAGCTTTGCGTTTAGAACGAGAGAAAGAAATTGAAGACAAACGTAAAATAGAGGAAGAGCGTCTAAAACAACAAGAAGTTATAAAAGCGAGAGCAGTTATAGCAGGTCCTGTTCAAGTTGGTAAGATTGATCTTAATCCAAAAAAAGCTATCGTTGTCCCGCCTGTAAAAGCTGTTGAAAAAATAGAGATTCCAGCGGCCAAAGTACCTGAGGTAAAATCTGTTCAAAAAGAAGTTTCAGCTGAAAAACCGTCACCAGAAAAACCTTTACAAGAAAAAGTTGTTTCAGACAAAAAAGAGGTAAAACCTGTTGTTGGGATAAAAGAGGTGAAAACAGAGGCTGTCAAAGAAGTCGCTGCTGAACCAAAAGTGGTTGTAAAAACCGAAGCAGTTAAAACGGATGAAGCGCCTGTTGATGAAACCATCACAACACAATATCAAAAACTATCTGGAACTACTTTAACGGGTCAAATAATTGATTTATCTCAATTCAACAAGCCGAAAAAGAAAAAGGAAGAACCTAAAATCACTCCGAATAAACCGGGTGCTCCAGGTTCGGCTGCAGCCAATGCAAATAAAAATAAACGTAAAAGGATTGCTCCTAAACCGGGTGCTCCTAGACCGCCTGCAACACCGGGAGTTCCTGGTGCGCCAAATCCTAACAAGATTACACCAAATGTAGGTGGCGGTGGATTCAACGCAAATAGAAGTGCAAGACCTGGTTTTGTAAAAGGAAACAGACCTGCAATTGTTGCAAAAGTGGAGCCTACAGAAGAGGAAGTTAAAAATCAAATTAGAGAGACTTTAGAAAAACTACAAGGAAAAGGTGGGAAATCTAAAGCAGCTAAATACAGAAGAGATAAAAGAGACACGCACCGTCAGAAATCTGATGATGAGCAAAGAGCTATTGATGAAGGAAGTAAAACCATTAAGGTTACTGAATTCGTAACAGTAGGTGAAATTGCTATCATGATGGATGTGCCAATTACTAAAGTTATCGGTACTTGTATGTCACTTGGAATCATGGTTACCATGAACCAACGTCTTGATGCAGAAACGTTGACTATTGTTGCCGATGAATTTGGTTATGAAGTAGAGTTTATTACTGTAGATATCGAAGAAGCAATTCAAGTTGTTGAAGATAGAGAAGAAGACTTAGTTTTTAGAGCACCTATTGTTACGGTAATGGGTCACGTCGATCACGGTAAAACATCGTTATTGGATTATATTCGTAAAGAAAACGTAATCGCAGGTGAATCTGGAGGAATAACACAACACATTGGTGCCTACGGAGTAACTTTAGATAACGGTCAAAAAATTGCATTCTTAGATACACCGGGTCACGAGGCATTTACAGCTATGCGTGCGCGTGGTGCTCAAGTTACGGATATTGCTATTATTGTGATTGCTGCTGATGATGACATCATGCCGCAAACTAAAGAAGCAATTAGCCATGCTCAAGCAGCTGGAGTCCCTATTATATTTGCTATCAATAAAATTGATAAGCCAAACGCTAATCCTGAAAAAGTAAAAGAAAGATTAGCGGGTATGAATTTACTTGTTGAAGATTGGGGTGGAAAAATTCAATCACATGATATTTCTGCAAAAGTAGGTACAGGGGTTAAAGAATTACTAGAAAAAGTATTGTTAGAAGCAGAACTTTTAGATTTGAAATCAAATCCAAATAAAGCGGCTTCCGGAACTGTTGTTGAAGCATTCCTAGATAAAGGAAAAGGATATGTTTCTACGATATTAGTTCAAAACGGAACTTTGAAAATTGGAGATTATATGTTGGCTGGTAAGCATCATGGTAAAATTAAAGCCATGCATGATGAAAGAGGGAATATAGTAACTGTTGCGGGTCCTTCGACTCCGGTTTCAGTTCTAGGTCTTGATGGAGCAGCAACGGCGGGGGATAAATTCAATATTTTTGAAGATGAAAAAGAAGCGAAACAAATTGCCTCGAAACGTTCTCAATTAATGCGTGAACAATCCGTACGTACACAACGTCATATTACATTGGATGAAATTGGACGTAGAATCGCATTGGGTCAATTTAAAGAATTGAATATTATCCTTAAAGGAGATGTTGATGGTTCTGTTGAAGCATTGTCGGATTCGTTCTCTAAATTATCTACTGAAGAAATTCAAATCAATATTATACATAAAGGTGTTGGTGCTATTACAGAAACTGACGTAATGTTGGCTTCTGCATCAGATGCAATTATCATCGGATTTAATGTTCGTCCTGCTGGAAATGCAAGACAATTAGCGGACAAAGAAGAAATCGATATCCGTTACTACTCTATCATTTATGCAGCTATCGATGACTTGAAAGATGCAATGGAAGGAATGTTGGCTCCGGAAATGAAAGAAGAAATTCTGGGTACTGCTGAGATTAGAGAGATATTCAAAATTTCTAAAGTTGGTTCAATTGCTGGAAGTATGGTTATGGATGGTAAAATTGTTAAAAACGCCAAAATGAGAATTATCAGAGAAGGTGTAGTTGTATTTACAGGAGAATTGTTAGCGTTGAAACGTTTCAAAGACGATGTGAAAGAAGTAGCTAAAGGATACGATTGTGGTATTCAAGTAAAAGGTTATAATGACATCGAGGAAAGAGATGTTATTGAATCGTACCATGAAGTAGCGGTTAAAAAGAAATTGAAATAATATTTTCAATATTTTATAATTAAAATCCCGATTTTGTCGGGTTTTTTTTATTTTTATAGCATACTAAAAATTAATTTCCATGAATAAACTAGTTACATTATTTTTTATTGCAGTTAGCGCTGTTGTGTTTTCTCAAAATAAAACGAATATCATAAAATATCTCTGAAAGATAAAAATGATAAAGTGTCAGGTTTTAATTTCTATGTAGAAAATGTTTACGATGGAAGACAGTTTAAGGAAAATATCGGAACTGTTCAAAAAAGTGGATTCAATAGAAAAGTCTTAGCGAATTTTGAAAAACCTTTGGTAGAAGAATTTTTTGATTACCTCTCCGTAATTTGTCCAAAACAGGAAAACAAACCTATAATTTCTATTCGAATTAATGACCTATATGTTTCGGAACTTACTCGTGCAATGTCTGAAACAGCATATGCGACTTTAGTAATTGATATTAATAGAATCTAAAGGGGGTGTTGATTATATTGTTGGAACATACACCGCTTCCACAGAAAGTGATGGTATGGATGTTACCAATAAACACGATGAGAGATTTAAAAAAAAGTTTTGCAGGAATGTTTAACTAATTACATGAAAACAAGTAATAATGATAAAATTGCCATGATTTTTGATACTAATCAAAATGCTAAAAGTAAAACGATCACCGTGTTTCCTTCAAAAGGCATTTATTTGACCTATGCAGATGTTTTAAATGGTAAGCCACTTGATGATAGTAATTTTGAAATTAAGAATATAAAGGAAAGATTTCATTTGCTTAATATAACCACTGATTCAGAAGAATTGAATTATTACGGATTCAGTGACGGTGAGGTTTTTATATAAATGTCTCAAAGTATTCTAGTGCAAAATATTATGCTAAAATCGAAATAATTGGAGGTAAATATTATGTAGAAAATGTAGTTTACAATCCTAATGATACCATTGCTATGGGGGCGATGTTTGGGTTAATTGGTGTTGCAATTGCTTCCGTAGCAAGTGACTCATCAGTGCCAATGCTTATTGATTGTTATTCGGGGCGGCCTTCTTTATTTATCAAATAATGAAATGAAAGTTATGTTGATGCCCTATCCAGTACTTTTAAAAGATTTTAAAAGCAGTAAGAAAAGCAGTGAAGATATAAAAGCTATTCTTAAAAGATATTACCAAGAAACGATAGTTCAATAAACAAAAAAGACACCTGATTGGGTGTCTTTTTTTGTTATTTGTTAGGTTTTATCAAATGCACGTTATTGTATTTTTTTCTAATCTCAATTAGATTTCTTTCTGCTTCAATACGCGTTTTAAAATTTCCAATCCAAACTTTATAATTAGGGGTGTTGAATAGAATTGTCCCGTCTATGTCGCTAAACTCTTGTTTGAATTCGGTCAATATGTTTTTTGCCTTTTCGCTTTCTCCGCTAAAAATTTGAACTTTATACAGGTCATTTACAGTGTTTGAAATGTTTGTTTTTCTTTTTTCATTTAACAATTGTTCAAATTTAGGGTCTTGACTTACCGTGATATTTCGATCTTGTGCATTTATATAGCTTGTCGTAAGGCATAAAGTAACAGCGTAAAAAAAGGCTTTTCGGGATGTTAAAATTCTCATAATGTGATAGTTTTTATGCAAAAGTACTATTTATGGAATGAAATGAAATAATAAATATTATTTAGAATTAGTATAAATTGAATTTAAGACTATTTTAAGGTTTTGAGAATAGTTCTTAAGTCGTATTTTTGTCGCAGTTTTTAAAATAAAGGTTCGGTTTTTTCTAAAGTGTTTGTAGAAAAAACTGTGCCAATTTTTAGTAGATAATCATTATACTATATGAAAAAGGTGGGTAACCATAATTCGATCTCGAGGAAATTATTTTTCAGCTTAGCTTTGATGCTAACGTTTTCCTTAACTTCATTTGCGCAAGTTGCGGCTCCGGCGGCAACTGAAGCTACTGCGGCTCCAGCTGCGACAACAGGTGGGGATCCTGTAAAAGGTAAAGAGCTATTTAATGCAAATTGTGCGGCATGTCATAAATTAGACGCCAGATCTACAGGGCCTGCTCTTAGAGGTGTGTCTGGTAAATATGAAATGTCTTGGATTTACAAATGGGTGAACAATAGTTCTGATTTGATAAAGTCTGGAGATGCTGATGCTGTGAAAGTTTTTGAAGAAAACAATAAGGCGGTAATGACTGCTTTTCCACAATTGTCAAATGGGGATGTTGATAACATTATTGCATATACTTCTGAACCAAAAGCGGAAGCTCCGGTAGCGGCAGGTGCTGTTGCGGCTCCGGGCACTGCAGGTACTGAAAGCGGCGGTATTTCAAATAATATTATTCTAGGTGCTCTTGCTCTTGTTATGGCAATGCTTGTTGTGATGTTGTTTTTGGTAAACAATGTTTTACGAAAAGTTGCTAAATCAAATGGTATAGAAGTTGCTCCGAAAGAACCTTCAACTCCTATCTGGAAAGCTTTTGTAAGAAATCAATTTTTAGTATTGGTTACTTCGATTTTCTTGTTGTTAGCGAGTGCTTATTTTGTATATGGATATTTAATGCAGATTGGTGTAGACCAGAATTATCAGCCTATTCAGCCTATACATTTCTCGCATAAAATTCATGCCGGTGATAATGAAATAAATTGTAAATATTGTCACTCTGCTGCACGTGTAAGTAAAAATGCTGGTATTCCTTCGTTGAATGTTTGTATGAACTGTCATAAAAATATTTCAGAAGTTGCTGAAACTACTGCTACTCCAGAATACAGCAAAGCATTCTATGATGAGCAAATCCAAAAATTATATACAGCAGTGGGATGGGATAAAACAAGTCAGACTTATACTGGAAAAACACAGCCTGTGAAATGGGTTCGAATTCATAATTTGCCTGATTTTGTTTATTTTAATCACTCACAACACGTTACGGTTGCTGGAATTGAATGTCAGACTTGTCACGGTCCTGTTCAGGAATATGAAATTCAAAAACAATTTGCTCCATTGACAATGGGTTGGTGTATAGATTGTCACAGAAAAACAGATGTTAAAATGGAAGGCAATGAGTATTATGCTAAAATCCATGAACAACTTTCTAAAAAATATGGTGTAGAAAAATTGACTGCTGCACAAATGGGAGGTTTAGAATGTGGTAAATGTCACTATTAATCAAATTATTAAGATTTTAATATTTATATATGTCATCAAACAAAAAATACTGGAAAAGTGTTGAAGAACTAGACGGAAATAGTTCTATTGTTGAGGCGCTTAAAAACAACGAATTTGTTGAAGAAATTCCAACTGATGAATTTTTAGGGAATAATGATGCATTGTCATCTTCTTCTACAACACGTCGTGATTTTTTAAAGTACGTTGGATTTAGTACTGCGGCAGCTACGCTTGCGGCTTGCGAAGGACCTGTGCACAAGTCAATACCTTACGTGTTACAACCAGAGCAAATTATTCCTGGAGTAGCAGATTATTACGCAACTTCTGTTTTTGACGGTTTTGATTTTGCAAACCTTTTAGTTAAAACACGTGAAGGGCGTCCTATTAAAATAGATAATAATACTATTACTGGAGCAAAATTTACTGCCAATGCAAGAATTCATGCGTCTATCTTATCATTATATGATAACATGCGTTTGAAGGAGCCGAAAATGGATGGTAAAGATGTAACTTGGTCTGTTGTTGATTCAAAAATTAAGTCAAGTATTGATGATGCCAAAGCAAAAGGCGGTCAAATTGTCTTATTAACAAATACATTAGCAAGTCCTTCAACTGAAAAGTTGATTACTGATTTTATTGCTAAAAATCCAAACTCAAAACATGTAGTTTATGATGCTGTTTCTTCGTCAGAAGCACTTGATGCATTTGAAGCTGTTTACGGTGAAAGAGCTTTGGTAGATTATGATTTTTCAAAAGCTTCTCTTATAGTTTCTATTGGTGCAGATTTTCTAGGAGATTGGCAAGGTGGAGGATATGATTCTGGTTATGCTCAAGGCAGAATTCCGAAAAACGGAAAAATGTCTCGTCATTTTCAATTAGAAGCTAACATGACTTTGTCTGGTGCTGCTGCTGATAAGCGAGTGCCTATGTCAACCGCTAATCAAAAACAAGCATTAGTACACATATATAATATTGTGACCGGTTCGTCTGCTGCGGTAAATTTAGATGGTAAATTTAAAGCAGAGGTAACAAAAGCAGCTCAACAATTAAAAGCTGCCGGTTCAAAAGGAGTATTGGTTTCTGGTATTCAGGATAAAAATGCTCAATTATTAGTTTTAGCTATCAACCAAGTGTTGGCAAGTGAAGCTTTTAGTACTTCTGGAGCAAGACAAATAAGAAAAGGGTCTAACGAAAAAGTGGCTCAATTAATTATGGATATGAAAGCGGGAAGTGTTCATACTTTAATTATGAGTGGAGTTAATCCAGTTTATACTTTATCTGATAGTACTTCTTTTGTTGAAGGACTTAAAAAAGTAAAAACATCGGTGTCATTTTCTTTAAAAGAAGATGAAACAGCTTTAGTAAGTACGATAGCAGCTGCAGTTCCTCATTATTTAGAATCATGGAATGATGTAAGTATCACAAAAGGAACTTACGGAATAACGCAACCTACAATTCGTCCTCTTTTCAAGACTAAACAATTTCAAGATGTTTTATTGTCTTTAAGTGGTATTTCAGGGACATTCTATGATTATATTAAAGCTAATGCTTCAACAATAATCTCGGGTTCTTCTTGGAATAAAGTATTGCATGATGGAGTTTTTGTTGGTGTTATACCAACAATATCTGCGGGTTCTGCGGATTATAGTGCCGCTGCAAGTGCTTTAGCGAAATCAAAAGCGACTGAAGGATTAGAACTTGTTTTGTATACTAAAACAGGTATGGGAGATGGACAGCAAGCTAATAACCCTTGGTTGCAAGAGTTTCCAGATCCAATTACAAGGGTTTCTTGGGATAATTATGTTACCGTTTCGAATGCTGATGCTAAGAAATACGAATTGTCTAATGAAATTGTTGCTAATGGTGGTTTAAACGGAAGTTATGCTACTATAACTACTGCAGATGGAGCTAAATTAGAAAATGTTCCAGTAATTGTTCAGCCAGGACAAGCTGTTGGGACTGTTGGTCTAGCTTTAGGGTATGGTCGTAAAGCGGCTTTGAAAGAAGAAATGATGGTAGGTTTAAATGCCTATTCTTTATATAAAGGGTTCAATAATGTACAGTCTGTTACATTGGTGAAAGCTGGAGGAGAACATGAGTTTGCTTGTGTTCAAGGTCAGAAAACATTGATGGGAAGAGGAGATATTATTAAAGAAACTTCTTTGGAGATATTCAATACAAAAGATGCTAAAGAGTGGAACGAACAACCAATGGTATCTTTAGATCACAAAGAAGTAGAAGCAACTAAAGTTGATTTATGGGATTCTTTTGATCGTTCTATTGGGCATCATTTTAATCTTTCTATCGATTTGAATGCTTGTACCGGTTGTGGTGCTTGTGTAATTGCTTGTCATGCAGAAAACAACGTTCCAGTTGTTGGAAAATCAGAAGTTAGAAGAAGTCGTGACATGCACTGGTTGCGTATCGATAGATATTATTCTTCTGAAAATACATTTGAAGGCGATAACGAAAGAAAAGAAAATATAGCTGGTTTATCAAGTTCATTATCTACATTTAATGAAATGGAAAAAGCGGGTGATAACCCACAAGTTTCTTTTCAACCTGTAATGTGTCAGCATTGTAATCATGCACCTTGTGAAACGGTTTGTCCGGTTGCTGCAACTTCACACGGTCGTCAAGGTCAAAATCACATGGCTTATAACAGATGTGTTGGTACACGTTACTGTGCAAACAACTGTCCTTACAAAGTGCGTCGTTTTAACTGGTTTTTGTACAACAAAAACAGTGAATTCGACTACCACATGAATGACGATTTAGGGCGTATGGTATTAAATCCGGATGTTAATGTTCGTTCTCGTGGAGTTATGGAAAAATGTTCTATGTGTATTCAAATGACACAGGCAACAATTTTAAAAGCAAAAAGAGAAGGAAGAGCAATCGTAGATGGTGAATTCCAAACTGCATGTTCAAATGCTTGTTCTACAGGAGCAATGATATTTGGGGATGTAAATGATGAAGAAGCAGAAGTAACTAAATTAGCTGCTGATGATAGAATGTATCATTTGTTGGAGCATGTTGGAACAAAACCAAATGTGATTTATCACGTTAAAGTTAGAAATACCTAGTACAAAAAATAATTAATTAAGAATCAATATAAAGGATTATGTCGTCTCACTACGAAGCAACCATTAGAAAACCTTTAGTTATAGGTGATAAATCTTATCACGATGTAACTGTAGATGTAGCTGCACCTGTTGAGGGTAAAGCAAACAAACATTGGTGGATTGTATTTTCAATCGCATTAATAGCCTTCCTTTGGGGATTAGGCTGTATAATTTACACCGTATCTACAGGTATTGGAACATGGGGATTAAATAAAACAGTTGGTTGGGCTTGGGATATCACGAACTTTGTTTGGTGGGTTGGTATTGGTCACGCAGGGACCCTAATTTCTGCCGTATTATTACTTTTCCGTCAACGCTGGAGAATGGCTATTAACCGTTCTGCAGAAGCAATGACAATTTTCTCGGTTATTCAAGCAGGTTTATTTCCAATTATTCACATGGGGCGTCCATGGTTAGCATATTGGGTTTTACCAATTCCGAATCAATTTGGTTCTCTTTGGGTAAACTTTAACTCGCCGTTACTTTGGGATGTATTTGCAATTTCAACTTACCTTTCTGTTTCATTAGTTTTCTGGTGGACTGGTTTGTTGCCTGATTTTGCCATGTTACGTGATAGAGCAATTACTCCTTTTAATAAAAGAGTTTATTCAATATTAAGTTTTGGGTGGAGCGGTAGAGCAAAAGACTGGCAACGTTTTGAAGAGGTTTCTTTGGTTCTTGCAGGTTTAGCGACTCCTCTTGTACTTTCTGTACACACGATTGTATCTATGGACTTTGCTACTTCAGTTATCCCTGGATGGCATACTACAATCTTTCCTCCATATTTTGTTGCTGGAGCCGTTTTCTCAGGATTCGCAATGGTAAATACCTTGCTTATCATTATGAGAAAAGTTTCTAATCTTGAAGCTTATATTACTATACAACACATAGAATTGATGAATATTGTAATTATGATTACAGGTTCTATCGTGGGGGTTGCTTATATTACAGAGCTTTTCATTGCTTGGTATTCTGGTGTAGAATACGAACAATATGCTTTCTTAAACAGAGCTACCGGACCTTATTGGTGGGCATATTGGTCAATGATGACTTGTAATGTATTTTCACCACAATTTATGTGGTTCAAAAAATTGAGAACAAGTATTATGTTTTCTTTTATAATTTCAATTGTTGTAAATATTGGAATGTGGTTTGAAAGATTTGTAATTATTGTAACTTCTTTACATAGAGATTACTTACCATCTTCTTGGACAATGTTTTCACCTACATTCGTTGATATCGGTATTTTTATTGGAACAATAGGTTTCTTCTTTGTTTTGTTTTTATTATATTCTAGAACATTCCCGGTAATTGCTCAAGCGGAAGTAAAAACAATATTAAAAGGGACTGGAGATAATTATAAAAGAGAAAGAGAAGCAAATAAAGATTTACATCATGAGTAATAAAGTAATATACGCCATATACAATGACGATGATATATTGATGGATGCCGTTAAAAAAACACGTGCAGCACATCATCATATTGAAGAAGTTTTTACTCCTTTTCCTGTTCACGGACTGGATAAAGCGATGGGACTTGCTCCTACAAGATTAGCCATTTGTGCTTTTATCTATGGATTGTTAGGGTTATCATTTGGAACTTGGATGATGAACTATATAATGATTCAAGATTGGCCTCAAGATATTGGTGGAAAACCGAGTTTTAGTTATATTGAAAATATGCCGGCATTCGTGCCAATTATGTTTGAAGAGACTGTTTTCTTTGCTGCGCATTTAATGGTTATTACTTTTTATATGAGAAGTAAGTTATGGCCATTTAAACAAGCTGAGAATCCAGATGTGAGAACAACAGATGATCATTTTTTGATGGAAGTTGCTATTAATGATAATGAAGAAGAGTTAGTTTCATTTTTCAAAAACACAGGAGCAGTAGAAGTTAAAGTAATAGAAAAGCAGTAATCATAGCTATGAAAAGGATATATAAAATAACACTTTTATTTGGTTTAACGATATTAGTTTCGTCTTGTCATAATAATGCAGCGCCAAACTATCAGTATTTTCCAAACATGTATGAGTCAGTTGGGTATGAAACTTATTCTGAATCGGATGCATTTAACAATGGTAAAGAAGGTCAACTTCCTGTATCAGGAACTATAAACAGAGGATTTGATGTTTATGAATATGAAAATTCTACTGCTGGTTACGAATTAGCAAAAGCTAATCTTAAGTCACCATTAGATTCATTGAGTAACAACTCTGAAGAAGGGAAAGCACTTTTTGAAATTTATTGTATAAGTTGTCACGGTGCAACTGGTAACGGTAAAGGTAAATTAGTTGAAAGAGAAAAATTCCTTGGAGTACCAAGCTATGCTGACAGGCCAATTACAGAAGGAAGTGTCTTTCACGTAATAACATATGGTTTAAATGCAATGGGATCACACGCTAATCAATTGAGTGCCCATGAACGATGGTTAGTTACTGACTATGTTCTAAAACTAAAAAGCGAATTATAATTGTTGAACAAACTGATCGTAATAGATATGTATACATTTTCAAGTAAATTAAAAACTTTTTCTTTCATCTTAATGGCTGTTGGTCTTTTAGGAATTGGATATGGTTTTTTAACTGCACCAAAAGATATTCAGGAAGTTGAAAATCTGCTTGCTGCTGATAGTCATGGAGGTCATGGTGAAGTTCAGCATGAAGTTTCAAATTCTTCTCACAAGGAAAATGAAGTGGCAGCGGAACACAAAGAAACTACTGATGCTAAAGAAGCTACTGAACACAAAGAGCATTTAACACATGTTTTACACCAACTGCAAAATAAGCCATGGGCCGCATTATATGTTGCTTGTATTTTCTTCTTGCTTATTTCAATGGGTGTGTTAGCTTTTTATGCTATACAACAAGTAGCCCAAGCTGGATGGTCTCCGGTTTTGTTTAGAGTAATGCAAGGTATAACTGCGTATTTACCGGTAGGTTCAGTTTTATTTTTTATTTTCTTGGTGTTATGTGGTTTGCATTTTAATCATTTGTTTATTTGGTTAGATCCTGAAGTTGTAGCACATGATAAAATAATTCAAACTAAATCTGGGTATTTAAATTTTCCTTTCTGGATTGTTAGAGCCGCTATATTTTTATTTGGTTGGAATCTATACCGTTATTATTCCAGAAAAAATTGTTTGGCACAAGATGAAGCTACAGATAATAATTTGTACAAAAAGAATTTTAAAATATCTGCAGGATTTTTAGTTTTCTTCATCGTGTCAGAATCTATTATGTCTTGGGATTGGATTATGTCGATTGATCCTCATTGGTTCAGTACATTATTTGGATGGTATGTTTTTGCCAGTTTTTTTGTCAGCGGTATCACTATGATTACTATGGTGACATTGTATTTAAAATCAAGAGGGTATTTAGATCATGTTAATACAAGTCATATTCATGATTTGGCTAAATTTATGTTTGGAATAAGTGTTTTTTGGACTTACTTGTGGTTTTCACAATTCATGTTAATATGGTATGCGAATATTCCAGAAGAGGTAACTTATTTTATAACAAGAATACAATTGTATAACCTTCCTTTCTTTGGTGCTGTTGTGATGAACTTCTTGTTTCCAATTTTGATTTTGATAAATACAGATTTCAAAAGAATTACATGGGTACTAGTTATGGCTGGTATTGTAATATTACTGGGGCATTATATAGATTTCTTTAATATGATAATGCCAGGGACAGTAGGAGACAGATGGTTTATCGGAATTTCAGAAATCGCATCCGTTCTTTTCTTTCTAGGATTATTTATTTATGTTGTTTTTACAGCATTGACTAAAGCTCCTTTGTTGCCAAAAAGAAATCCATTTATAGAAGAAAGTAAACATTTTCATTATTAATATTTAAAGAAAAAAACAGATGACAAGTTTGTTGGTAATTATAGTTTTAGTTTTATTAGCTGTTGCTTTGTGGCAATTGACGAAAATATTCGACCTTACGCAAGTAGGTTCAAGTTCGGACAGTTCTCAAGTAGCTACTGATAATGATAATAATGTACAAGGTTATTTAATGTTTGGTTTCTTGGCATTTATTTATATTTTTACAATCTATGGATTGTTTAAATGGAGTCCACTTGTTCTTCATACGCCTGCTTCTGAGCATGGAGCGCTTGTAGATAATCTTATGAACATTACTTGGGTT
Organism: Flavobacterium sp. ZB4R12; assembly: GCF_048276375.1. Lineage (NCBI taxonomy): Bacteria > Pseudomonadati > Bacteroidota > Flavobacteriia > Flavobacteriales > Flavobacteriaceae > Flavobacterium > Flavobacterium sp. ZB4R12. The sequence continues at coordinate 57,087 of NZ_JBLNKS010000003.1, forward strand.
TTAATTTTTATTGTTCAAGCAATTACTCAAGTTCTTTTACATTATTTTGCGTTTAAATACAGAGGTAAAAAAGATCAAAAAGCATTATATTTCGCAGACAACAACAAACTAGAAGCAATCTGGAGTGTTATTCCGGCCGTTGTTCTTGCGGGTTTAATTCTTTATGGTTTGTATGCTTGGACAAACATAATGTTTGTTGATGAAGAAGAAGACACTGTAGTTATAGAATTGTATGCACAACAATTTAACTGGAAAGCCAGATACTCAGGTAATGATAATGTATTAGGTAAAGCGAATGTTAGGTTTATTGAAGGTGCCAATTCAGTTGGTGTTGATTTATCTGATCCATATTCACAAGACGACATTGTTGTAACGGAGTTGCATATCCCTAAAGGGAAAAAAGTTCATTTTAAAATGCGTTCTCAGGATGTTCTACATTCTGCTTATATGCCCCATTTTAGAGCGCAGATGAATTGTGTTCCTGGAATGGTTACTGAATTTGCTTTTACGCCAATTTACACAACAGCTGAATATAGAGAATTGCCTTTCATGGTAGAAAAAGTAGCTAAAATAAATACGCTAAGAGCAAAAAAAAGCACTGAATTGGTAGCCAAAGGAGAAACAGCACTTGATCCTTATACTTTTGACTACTTGTTGTTATGTAATAAAATTTGTGGTGCATCTCATTACAATATGCAAATGAAAATTATTGTAGATACTCCGGAGGATTATAAAAAATGGTTAAGTGATAAAGCAACTTTAGTGCAAGAAGTAAAAACTGCCAATGCACCGGCTCCCGTTGAAGGAGGAACAGGTAAAGATTCTACAAGTACCAAAGACACCGCAGCTGTTGCTAAAATAGCTATGAAATAATTATTAAGAAAAATTTAAAGTAACATATATGTCAGCAGAAGGTCACGATCACGGACACGATCACGAACACGAACACCACCATAAAGACACTTTCATTACTAAATATATCTTTAGTATTGATCACAAAATGATTGCCAAACAATACCTTTTAACGGGTATTATTATGGGGGTTATTGGTGTTGGGATGTCTATGCTTTTTAGAATGCAATTGGCATGGCCAGAAGAATCATTCAAAATATTTAATATATTACTAGGTGATAAATTTGCTCCAAATGGAGTTATGGCAAATGATATTTATTTGGCATTAGTTACAATTCATGGAACAATAATGGTTTTCTTCGTTCTTACCGCCGGATTGAGTGGAACTTTTAGTAATTTATTGATTCCTCTTCAGATTGGTGCACGAGATATGGCATCTGGTTTTATGAATATGATTTCTTATTGGTTATTCTTTTTATCAAGTGTAATCATGGTTTGTTCATTATTCGTAGAAGCTGGACCAGCATCAGCTGGTTGGACTATTTATCCGCCTTTGAGTGCCCTTCCACAAGCAATTCCTGGTTCAGGGATGGGTATGACATTATGGTTAGTTTCTATGGCTATATTTATTGCATCTTCATTAATGGGATCTTTAAACTATGTAGTTACAGTAATCAATCTTAGAACTAAAGGAATGTCTATGACAAGATTGCCTCTTACTATTTGGGCTTTCTTCGTGACTGCAATTATTGGTATTGTTTCTTTTCCAGTTTTATTGTCAGCTGCTTTATTATTGATTTTTGACAGAAGTTTTGGAACATCATTCTTCTTATCCGATATTTATATCGCTGGTGAAGTATTGCATTATCAGGGTGGTTCTCCAGTTTTGTTTGAACACTTATTTTGGTTCTTAGGACATCCTGAAGTTTATATTGTATTGTTACCTGCTTTAGGTATTACATCTGAAGTTATTGCTACTAATTCTCGTAAACCAATTTTTGGTTACAGAGCGATGATTATGTCAATTTTGGCAATCGCATTCTTATCAACAATTGTTTGGGGTCATCACATGTTCATCTCGGGTATGAATCCATTTTTAGGATCTGTATTTACATTTACAACTTTGTTAATTGCTATCCCTTCTGCAGTAAAAGCGTTTAATTATATTACAACACTTTGGAAAGGAAATTTACAATTGAACCCAGCGATGTTGTTTTCAATTGGTTTAGTTTCTACTTTTATAACAGGTGGTTTGACAGGTATTATCCTTGGAGATAGTACATTGGATATCAATGTTCACGATACGTATTTTGTTGTAGCTCACTTCCACTTAGTAATGGGTATTTCTGCTCTTTATGGTATGTTTGCTGGTATTTATCACTGGTTTCCAAAAATGTACGGTAGAATGCTTAATAAAAATCTGGGGTATGTTCACTTTTGGGTAACTGCAGTTTGTGCTTATGGTGTGTTTTTTCCAATGCACTTTATTGGATTAGCCGGTTTGCCAAGACGTTATTACACGAACACAAACTTTCCATTATTTGATGATTTGCAAAATGTAAATGTTCTGATAACTACATTTGCTTTGATTGGTGGAGCTTTTCAATTGGTATTTTTATACAACTTTTTCAGTAGTATTTTCTACGGTAAAAGAACGGTTCAAAATCCTTGGAAATCTAATACACTTGAATGGACCGCACCTGTAGAGCACATTCACGGTAACTGGCCAGGAGAAATTCCTGAAGTACACCGTTGGCCTTATGATTACAGTAATCCAGCACATGATGTTGATTTTGTACCTCAAAATGTTCCAATGAAAGAAGGTGAAGAAGTTTTACATCACTAATCTTAAATATAATATAAAGCCTTTGCGAAAGTAGAGGCTTTTTTTGTTTTCCAGAGATATGAAAATTATTAATTTATTTTTTCATTAATAATTTTGATAAAGTCTTCAGACGGAATTCCGCCAAACTAAATACTTTCTTTATCTTTGTTAAATGAATGAAAATTTAGATCCAACAACAAACGGTTATAATGCAGAAGAGCTTGATCTTGAGAAAAGATTAAGGCCGCTTTCATTCGATGATTTTGCCGGTCAAGACCAAATATTAGAAAATTTAAAGGTTTTTGTTCAGGCTGCAAATCAAAGAAATGAAGCACTTGATCACACCCTTTTTCATGGCCCTCCAGGTTTAGGAAAAACAACTTTAGCGAACATTCTTGCCAATGAGTTGCAAGTAGGCATAAAAATTACTTCAGGACCTGTTTTAGACAAACCGGGAGATTTAGCTGGCTTGTTGACCAATCTCGAAGAAAGAGATGTGTTATTCATTGACGAAATACATCGTTTAAGTCCCATAGTTGAAGAATATTTGTATTCTGCGATGGAAGACTTCAAGATTGATATAATGATTGAATCGGGGCCAAATGCAAGAACTGTTCAAATTAATCTAAATCCATTTACTTTAATTGGTGCGACAACTCGTTCTGGTCTGTTGACAGCGCCCATGAGAGCTCGTTTTGGAATATCATCGCGTCTGCAATATTATACAACAGAGTTGTTAACTACAATCGTGGAACGAAGTGCAACTATTTTTAAAATGCCTATCACAATGGAAGCTGCAATCGAAATTGCGGGTAGAAGTAGAGGAACACCACGTATTGCCAATGCATTATTGCGCCGTGTTCGTGATTTTGCGCAAATAAAAGGAAATGGTAAAATTGACATTGAAATTGCCCGTTATGCGTTAAAAGCACTTAATGTAGATGCCCATGGATTAGATGAAATGGACAATAAAATACTAACTACAATTATTGAAAAATTTAAAGGCGGACCAGTAGGCCTATCAACTTTGGCGACAGCCGTATCCGAAAGTAGCGAAACTATCGAAGAAGTATATGAGCCGTTCCTCATACAAGAAGGGTTTATCATGAGAACGCCTAGGGGAAGAGAAGTCACTGACAAAGCCTATAAACATCTAGGAAAATTAAATACAAATATTCAAGGCGGATTGTTTTAATTTTAGGAGCTATTTACTTCGTCAGTTCGCTACGCTCGTGTCCTGCTATTCGCTATATCTATCTCGTTAAAAAACGAGATAGGATGCCGCTTCAAACGAAGTTCACTGAACTCCTATAAAAATAGAAGCTAAGTGAAGTAATCAGGGCTAGTTTGAATAAACCATTAATTTCAACTTTTCTATCATAATTCAAAAATCTAAATACACCCAGTTCATCAAATCCGAAGCTAAACGCCTCGGTTTTTTGTCTTGTGGTATTTCTAAAGCCCAGTTTTTAGAGGAGGAAGCGCCACGGTTAGAAAATTGGCTTAATAAAAATAGAAATGGTGAAATGTCATACATGGAAAATCATTTTGATAAGCGATTAAACCCAACTTTACTGGTCGATGATGCTAAAAGTGTTGTTTCTCTTCTATTAAATTATTATCCGGAACAATTTCAAAATACGGATTCTTATAAAATTTCAAAATATGCTTATGGGCAGGATTACCATTTTGTAATTAAGGAAAAACTTAAAGAATTTTTATTTTCTATTCAATCAACTATCGGTGAAGTTTCTGGCCGTGCTTTTGTTGATTCGGCTCCAGTACTCGATAAAGCTTGGGCTGCAAAAAGTGGTTTGGGATGGATTGGTAAAAACAGTAATTTGTTGACTCAAAAAGTAGGTTCTTTTTACTTTATTGCCGAGCTAATTATCGACTTAGATTTAGAATATGATAATCCTACAACAGATCATTGCGGAACTTGTACTGCTTGTATTGACGCTTGCCCAACCGAAGCGATTGTAGGGCCGCATATTGTTGACGGCAGTAAATGCATTTCCTATTTTACTATAGAACTTAAAGAGAATATTCCTCAAGAAATGAAAGGTAGCTTTGATGATTGGGCTTTTGGGTGTGATGTATGTCAGGATGTTTGCCCATGGAATAAGTTTTCAAAAGTTCATAATGAGCCATTATTTAATCCAAATCCGGAATTGCTTTCCATGTCCAAAAAAGATTGGAGAGAAATTACTGAAGAAACATTTAGAGTTGTGTTTAAAAATTCGCCTCTTAAAAGAGCAAAATTTCAGGGAATTAAACGAAATATTGATTTTTTAGAATAATTTTTATGTTTTATAATCAGCTGATTTTAAGTTAAGCTAATTAAATTTTTATAGAAGATTCTCTAATAATAATGCTTGTGTCTAATTCAATAGTTCTTGGTGTAAATGGAATGCCTTCTTTATGACAATTCATTTCTTCCAATAATAAGTTGAAAGACTCGATTCCCATTTCATGGCTTGGCTGATCCACTGTACTTAATTTAGGGGTTAGTACTTGTGACATAAACCAATTGCTGAAACCGATTACTGCAACTTGCTGAGGAACTTTAATTTTGTTATCATTAAAGTAAGATAATACACCAACTGCAACCAAATCAGTAATTGCAAATATACCATCAACATCAGGATGGTCTTTTATGATTTGTTTTGCAAAATCGATTCCTTCTTGAAAAGTGACGGTTTCGCATGTGTAAACTAATTTAGCGTCAAAAGGGATATTGTTTTTTTCTAAAGCTTTTTTATATCCAATATAACGGTCAATAGCATTTTGAGGATTTAAAGGGCCGCGAATATGAACAATTTTTTTGCAGCCGTTATCAATCAAATGTTGAACAGCATTAAATGCTGCTTTTTGGTCATCGATGATTACTTTTGAACAGGTAATTAATTTGTTGATTTTATCAAACATGACAAAAGGAATGTTCCTGTTGATGATTTCTTTTAAATGATCGTCATTATTTGACTCATTTGAAAGTGAAATAATAATTCCATCAACTCTTTTTTTGATCAAAAGTTCTACCTGTTTTTTCTCTAAAGCTAATGATTCATTTGATTGTAAAATAATAACGAGATAGCCATTTTTTTCAGCTTCATCAATTATGGCATTTACCACATTAGAGAAAAAGTGATGCACTACTTCAGGAATAATTAAACCAATAGTTTTTGATTCTTTTGTTCTTAAATTTACGGCAAAACTGTTGGGAGTATAGTGTAGATTTTGGGCAAGATCAATTACAGCTTGTTTAGTTTTTGCACTAACATCTGGATAGTTTTTCAAAGCTTTTGAAACAGTTGTTATTGAAATCCCTAATTTCGTTGCAATTTCTTTAAGAGTAATGTCTTTCATGAATCGGATTTCTACGTATTTAATTTTAGAAAAATATTTTTTCAGAAACGGTTTCTCTTTAAGACTTGATGAGTCTTTATTTTAATTTATGTTTATGAAAAACGGCTATACTTTCATATATTCTTTACAAGATATTAATTTTTATCTTATTTCTATTTTTTTTACCAAAATAAACTAATTAATATTTATAAGTTAAATTAAATAAATTAGGGTTTACTGTTTTATTAAATAGTTGAAATTTTAAGTTGACTCTCTTTCAATTATGCTTGTTTCTAATTCAATTGACTGAAAAACTACAGGTGAATTATTCTTTTTTAAATTAATTTCATCGAATAAAACAGAAGCGGATTTTCTTCCAATTTCAAACCCAGGTTGGTCAATTGTTGAAAGTTTAGGACTTATTACACTTGACATAAACCAATTGCTGAAGCCAAAAACAGCAATTTGTTTTGGAATAGGAATACCGACGTCATTCAAATATTTAATAATTCCTATCGCAACTAAATCAGTAACTGCAAAAATCGCATCGATTTCCGGGTGTTCATTAACAACCTTTATGGCATTTTTATAACCATCTTCAAAATCCATATTGTTTTCACATACAAAAACCAAGGATGGATCATAGATAATGTTATTATCCTCCAATGCTTTTTTGTAACCTAAAAATCGGTCAATAGAATTTTGAGGTAAATAGGAGCCTCTAAAATGAGCAATTTTTTTATATCCCTTTTTTATAAGATAACAAACGGCATCGTAAGCTGCTTTCCTATCATTAATAGTTACTTTAGAACAGTTAACAAGCTTTGCAATTTTATCAAAAAGTACTAGTGGAGTATTGTGAGAAATGATAGTTTTTAAATGTTCAAAATCGCCGGTTTCATTAGATAAGGACATTAAAATCCCATCAACTCTTTTATTTAATAATAGATCAATTTGTTTCTTTTCAAGCTCAACTTTTTCGTTAGACTGTAAAATAATAACCATGTAATCTCTTTTCTCCGCTTCTTCAAGAATTCCGTCAATTACACTTGAAAAAAAATCATGAACAAGGGTAGGGATTATCAAACCTATAGTCTTAGACTCTTTAGTTCTTAAATTTACAGCAAAACTGTTTGGAGTATAATTTAGTTGGTTTGCTAAATCTATAACTGCCTTTTTTGTTTTTTCACTAACATCTGAGTACCCTTTCAAAGATTTTGAAACGGTTGTTATAGAAATTCCCAGTTGAGAGGCAATTTGTTTGAGAGTGGGATTATTCATATTTCGATACTCTAAATAGTAAAAGCCGAATAAAAAACTGTTTCTTGAAAAACGAATTTACAATTTATTTGTTGTAATTCAATTTTCAAGAAACAGTTTAATTAGAAATTATCTATTTTGGTCTAATTTGTTGTTTTTTAATTATTGTTTGAGCTCTATTATGATGGCTTCGTAAGGGCGTAAAATATTGTTTTCCAATTTTTTAATTCCAGTGTAATTGTCTAAAATTATTTTAGATTTAGCAGTGGAAATCCCAATGTTGTAAGTGCTGTTTTTATCCGTAAAATTTAATAATACCAATAATTTTTTACCATCTAGTTCTCTTGTATAGGCATATACATTTGGATTTTCTTTGTCTAATAACGTGTATTTCCCATAAACAAGCGTTGGCTCATTTTTGCGTAATTGCACTAATTTTCTAAAATAATTCAAGACTGAATTGGGGTCTTTTTCTTGCACTTCGGCATTAATGGTTTCGTAATTTGGGTTTACTTTCAACCATGGTGTTCCAGTGGTAAAACCTGCGTTTTGAGCTGTATCCCATTGAAAAGGCGTTCTTCCGTTTTCTCTGGATGTTTGTTTTTGACCTTCTAGAAAGGCTTGTAAATCGCCACCTCTATTTTTTAAACCAATGTATTTGTTGCGCGTATCCACATCGGTATAATCATCAATTGAATTGAAACGAATGTTAACCATTCCTAGTTCGTCGCCATAATAGTAATAAGGCGTTCCTCGCATTGTCATTATAAAGGTAGAAAGCATTTTTGAAGAAATTGCTCGGAATTTTGGGGTGTCATTGCCAAACTTACTGACCATTCTTGGTTGATCGTGATTGGCCAGAAAAATAGATAACCATCCTTTGTCTTTAAAGGTTTTGTCATATCGTGAAAAAATATCTTTGTATTTTACAAGACCAAAATCATTTAAATGTTTACCAATATCAACACTTTCAAAATGGTAGGCCATGTTTAATTCTTTTCGGTCCGGGTCTACAAATAGCAAAGCATCTTCAGGCGAACTTCCGGCACCTTCGGCAACGGTCATGATGTCATATTTGCTAAAAACTTCTCTATTCATTTCTTGTAAATAGTCATGTAAATGAGGCCCGACTCCATAGTATTTTATGATGTTTTTTTCATATCCTTTTGGTAATTCTGGCCAAGTTGTGTCTTTAGAAGCAAACTGAAAAGCGTCCATTCTAAATCCATCAATGCCTTTGTCTAACCAAAATCTCATGATATCATACACCTCATTTCTAACTTTTGGATTTTCCCAATTTAAATCGGGTTGCTTTTGAGAAAAATAATGAAGGTAATAAGAGTCAGTTTGCGCATCATATTTCCAAGCCTCACTATTTACATCAAAAAAGCTCCATCTATAAGGTGGTTTTCCTTTTTCGGCTGGCCACCAATGGTAATAGTCTCTATATTTATTATCTCTGGAACTTCTGGATTGTTTGAACCATTCATGTTCGTCACTACTGTGATTTACCACTAAATCCATGATGAGTTTGATATCTCGTTTGTGCATCTCTTTTAACAAAAGATCAAAATCTTCCATTGTTCCAAAATCCTTCATGATTTCACGATAATCGCTAATATCATAACCATTATCATCATTTGGAGATGTGTAAATGGGATTGAGCCAAACCGCATCTATCCCTAAGCTTTTTACATAATCCAGTTTAGAAATGATTCCTTTTAAATCTCCAATTCCATCGCCATCACTATCTTTGAAACTTCTAGGATATATTTGATATACAACGGCTTCTTTCCACCATTTGGGATCATTTTTTTGAGTTATTTTTACAGACATGTTTTGTGCGATTGTGCTTTCAGCTGCGAATAGCATCAGAGCTGAAAATAAGCATGATTTGATAATAGGGTTCATTGTTGTATGTGTTAATGGCATCTGGATTATTTGGTGTTATTTCTTACGGAATTCATGAATGCGCTAATCTCTTTTTCTGTTATTTTTGGGTTTGCACCCTCATTTTTTGCTACCAAAGCACCCATGGCACAAGCAAAATCAATAGCATTTTGGGGTTCGTCATTGCTTAACAATTTGCAAAGTAATGCGGCTAAAAAGGAATCTCCTGATCCCACAGTATCGACAACATCAATTTTATAACCACTATTGTAATACATTTTTTCATTGTAATACAAAACAGCTCCATGTCTTCCTTTGGTTACACAGATGTGTTTTGTATTTGTGTATTCAGCAATAAAAAGTATATTTTGTTCCAATGAATAATACGGTGAGTTAAGAAAAGCACTTATTTCATATAATTCATCATCATTAAATTTTATAAAATCAGATTGTAGCATTAATCTAATAAGTACTTCTTTTGTATAAAACGGTGCACGTAAATTGACATCAAATATTTTGTATTTCGCGTAATTTATTAACTCTAATAAAGTGTTGAACGAAATTAAATCTCTGCAAACAAGACTCCCATAAACAAATGCATCAGCTTTCTTTACTACACTTTCAACTTCTGGATTGCATTCTATTTTGTCCCAAGCCACAGGATAATTGATGGTGTAGGATGCAGAACCTTTTTTGTCTAATTGAACCAATACTTCACCGGTTGAAAAAGATTGGTCGATTTGAATGGTGTTTGTAGGCACACCATTTTCTTTGATAAAATTTAATAGCTCTTTGCCTATTTCATCATTACCGATGCGACTTATTATTTGAGCATTTACTCCTAGAGAAGCTAGGCGGAGCGCGACATTCAATGGTGCACCGCCAATTTTTTTATGTGTAGGAAAAACATCAAACAACACTTCTCCAAAACAAACAACACTGAGTTTTTTTTTGATATTATTCATGGTTAAGCATTTTATGTTCTAATTCTTCTAGTGATAATCCTTTGGTTTCGGGCATCATGAATAATACAAATACCAGTTGTAAAACCATCATAAAGGCAAAAAAGGCAAATATTGGCCAAGGATTTTCTTTGAACAAGTCAATCACAACGGGACCTGCTAGTGTAATCAAAGCCGCAAATATCCAGTGAATTCCTGTGCCAAATGATTGTCCGTTGGCACGAACATTATTGGGGAATATTTCTGAGATAAAAACCCAAATTACAGCTCCTTGTCCTATGGCATGTGAGGCAATAAACAATAAGATAGAGACCATTAAAATAATAGCACCTAAATTATTGTGAAATGCTAAAGCGACCATTCCTAAACTAACAATATATCCAATTGAACCTATTATCATTAGTTGTTTTCTTCCCAGAACATCTATTAAGCGCATGCCCACAATGGTAAAAATTAGATTTGTTAATCCAATTAGAATGGAATTAAGCAAAGATTCTTTGGAGGCTAATCCTGCCATTTCCAATATCTCAGGAGCATAATACAAGATGAAATTGATGCCTGATAATTGATTGAAAAAAGCAAGCAGAAAAGCTAATATTACCGGTAGTTTATATTTGTTTGAAAAAATAGTTTCTTTTACAGAAGCATCAACGACATCTTTTTTAATTTCATTAAAACTTTCTAATGCTTCCTCTTTTTCGTAGATCATTTCCAATACTTTCAAACCGGCGACATCATCTCTCTTTTTTAATATTAACCAACGCGGGCTGTCCGGAATTTGTAAAACTACAATGCTATAGATGAATGCAGGAACAGCTACAATTCCTATCATCCAACGCCAGTCATTTACTCCTCCAAAACCTTCGAACAAATAATTGGAGAAGAAAGCAATCAAGATTCCAAATACGATATTGAATTGAAATAAGGCGACTAGCTTTCCTCTGTTTTTTGCACTGGAAATTTCAGAAATATAAATTGGTGCCGCTACTGAAGAAGCTCCAACACCTATTCCCCCTATAAAGCGGAAGAATGAAAATGTATAAGGATCTGGTGCTAATGCAGAACCTAACGCCGATACTAAAAATAAGATGCCAATCCAAAAAAGGGTCTTTTTTCGGCCTAATTTATCACAAGGAATTCCACCGAATAAAGCGCCAAAAACGGTTCCCCATAATGCCATAGACATGATAAAAATTCCATGAAATAATGGCGTGGTGTGCCATAATTCTTTGATTGGCAAATTCGCACCGGATATTACTACGGTATCAAAGCCAAATAAAAATCCCGCTACAGCTACGGTAAGAGACCAATTTCGGACGTTATTCATTTTTTATAGTTTTTTGGTTATTTGTTTTGGTTGTTTTTGATTTTCTAGGAAAGGATATTAATTTACCAAATTCCTTTTATCTTGTTTATTGTAATGTTTTTAATTTCCTGCTCTTCATTTGATTGAATGCTTAAATTGGTATAAGGTTTTTTTGGAAAAATTTGTTCTGTAAAACTATAAATACCGCCATTTAAGAAAATTTCAATCGAGGACCAGTCTAAAAGAATACGATATTCTACAGTTTTCGAAATAATATTGGGAATTGAAGTTTTGTGAACCTCTTTTCCGAAATTTTCTTCGAAATTTACAAATCCAGAATGGCGTCTGTCGATGGAAAAAATGTTTTTTGTGGCATTGTAATCAATTACTAAAGAGTCTTTTACTGTATTTGAAAATATCAATTTTAGATTTTTTGACTTCGCCTTAAATTTTATCTCCGATTGATTAAGATTATCGTAAATTAAAGTGATAGTCTGATTTGCTGGGATGACCAATACATCTTTTGAGAATTCAGAAATCACTTGTTTTTTAAGTTGTTCAACTGCAGCGTTTTTTAGGACATAATCGCCTCTTAGCTTTTCAAGGGAAAGTTCTCTGGGTACCGTCATGGCACTTCTCCAGTTTTTTGTGGGCGTATTTCGAGCATAATGCCAATTACTCATCCATCCTATAAATATGCGTTTGTTTTTTGGTGCATCATTATAAGTTACTCCTGCATAATTATCTGCGCCGTAATCAACCCATTTAATCTCTTTTTGCTTGGTTTTAAAACTTTTCCCATCAAAATCACCAATGAAATATTGTGTTCCTGAACCGCCATTGGGTGCGCCAGGATTGATACTGATAAGTAAAACCCATTTTTCTTCATTGGAATTGGCTACTTTTAACTTGAAAATATCGGGACATTCCCAAACGCCGCCATGTGCTCCGATGCCTTTGCCAAATTCGCTCTCGAATGTCCAATTTATTAGGTTTTTTGAAGTGTAAAATTGAGCATGATCACCAGCTACTAAAACCAAATTCCAAAGATTTGTTACTGAGTTCCAAAAAACTTTGGGGTCTCTAAAATCTTTTATGCCAACATTTCCTATGATTGGATTTCCTTCATATTTCAACCAAGTATTTCCTTCGTCTAAACTGTAGGCTAATCCTTGTGTTTGAAAATTTGTTTTTCCTGATTTTTCGCCTTCCATATCATGATAGGTGAAAATAGCAATCATTGGCGGGTTTGCTAAAGTTCCTAAACCAGAAGTGTTTTTTAAGTCCACTACAGCACTTCCGGAAAATATCATTCCAAGTTTATCAGGGAATAAGGCAATGTTTTTTTGTTGCCAATGAATTAAATCGGTACTGGTTGCATGCCCCCAATGCATCGGTCCCCAAACAATGTCTTCCGGATAATATTGGTAAAACAAATGATAGACTCCTTTATAATATACCATGCCGTTAGGATCATTCATCCAGTTTTTTTCTGGAGAAAAATGAAATTGTGGACGAAAGGGCTCTTTATATATTTTTGAAGAATCAATTTCTATTTTTTCAGAAGAATGAATTGTAATGACATCATTACTTTCTTCTTTTTTACAAGAAAAAAAGGATAATACGATTGCGAGGGAAAGAAAGATAAATAGGATTTTACTTGCGAACTTCATTTAAAAAAGGATTTATTTTTATATTATCTCCATAAAAATAGAATTCTTTTTTTAATTATTCAGTCTGTAATAATTAAAAACGTTTTCGTTATATCGAAAACGTTTTCGATTTATATTTAATGTACTATGTCTAAATATTTAATTTTTTAAGGAATTAATTATATAAGTTTGAAAATATTATTAAAAAATTAAAATTATGATTTCAAATTTTAAAGGTTTGTTCTTGCTATTTTTAGTAGGTCCTGTTGTCTTCGGACAAACAAAATCAGATGAGTGGCATTTATATGCAAACTCCAGAGAAAATTATTATGGAGTTGCTATGGCAAATGGTCAAATAGGAATTGTTACGGATGACACGCCATTAAAAACAAAAGAAATTATCCTAAATGGAGTTTACGATGGCAGTCCTGAAAATGGAATTAGTAGAATTGTAAGAGGAATAGAATTTTTGAATCTTCATTTGACTATAAATAATCAAGAAATAAAATCAGATAATATAGATAACTGGAGCCAAGTGGTCTCCATGAAAGAAGGAACAAGTACAACTTCATTCAATTTCAAGGATTTTGCAAGCATTAATTATACGATTTTGGCCAATAGAGCAATTCCTTTTTCTGCAATGGCTATTGTTGAAATTATGCCTAATAAAGACATCGAAATAATGGCTAATAATTATATGATTGTTCCAGATGAATTGAAGGACGCTAAAAGTCAATTTCGAGTTTTAAAAGACAATCAGTATTTGATGCCTGTTTTTGGAACAACTGCCAGAACATTGACTGGGAAATATACTGTTGCGGCTTCGACGACTTTTCTTTTTGACGGGCAAAGTGAATCCCTGAAACAAACTGGTAACGAAGTTGGGTTTACCAAAAAATTATTGAAAGGAAAAAAATACCGATTTGCTGTAGCGGGAGGGATTTGCACGTCAAAAGATGTTACGGATCCTTTGAATGAATCCGAAAGACAACCTATATATGCATTGCAAGAGGGAATTGATAAATTACTGAATCGTCATAAACAAGCTTGGGCTGAATTATGGAATACGGGTGATATTCAAATCGAAGGGGATCTGGATGCACAGCAACGCGTTCGTTTTGCGTTGTATAATTTGTATTCCTACATCCGTCCGGAAACCAGACAAAGTATTGCGCCTATGGGATTGTCTTCACAAGGGTATAATGGTCATATTTTTTGGGACGCTGAACTTTGGATGTATCCAACACTTTTGGCCTTGCAACCTGATATGGCAAAATCATGTTTGGATTACCGTTCGGATAGATTACAAAAAGCGAAACAAAAAGCATTTATTTATGGCTACAAAGGAGCGATGTATCCTTGGGAATCTGATGATACAGGGGAAGAGGCGACACCTACTTGGGCGCTTACCGGGATTTTTGAGCAACATATTACGGCTGATGTTTCGATTGCGTTTTGGAATTATTATGCCTACACACAGGATAAATCATGGTTGAAAAAAGAATGGAACGTATTAAAAGAGACAGCTGATTTCTGGGTGAGTAGAGTGGTTAAAAATCAGGATGGAAGTTTTTCTATTTTAAATGTGGTAGGGGCTGATGAATATGCGCAACATATAGATGACAATGCCTTTACGAATGCCTCGGCTATTGAATCGCTGAAAAATACGATTAAGGCGGCAACAATATTAAATGAACCTGTCAATCCTAAATGGAAGGAAGTGTCTGATAAATTGGTAATTCATGTCGAAAATGGTATTACCCAAAATTATAAAGGATATCAAGGGCAAATTATTAAACAAGCGGATGTTAATTTACTGGCGTATCCTTTACACGTAATCACGGATAAAGATCAAATAAAAAGAGATTTGGAATACTATGCCGAAAAAATTGATAAAAAAGATGGCCCTGCAATGGCTTCAGGAGTTTTGTCAGTTTTATATGCGCGATTAGGAGATAAAGAAAAAGCCTACAGTTATTTTGTAAAATCGTATTTGCCAAATAGCCGTCCTCCTTTTGGTGTGTTTTCGGAATCAGCCAATAGTAATAATCCTTATTTTGCCACTGGTGCCGGTGCGATGCTTCAAGCTGTTATTTATGGTTTTGGTGGTGTGGAGCAAACTGATCTTGGATTGAAATACAATAAAGGGCTGCTGCCAAAAAAATGGAAGTCTTTAAAGATAATTGGTTTAGGATTAGACAATAAAACTATCACGATAGAATAATAACATAATATGGACAGTCCGCAATATGTTCCAAAGGATAAAATAGGACACACAGATTGTACAGATTGAACGGATTTTGCACAGATTTAAATAACAGTTTGATTCACCAAGTAAAAAAATCCGTGTAAATCGGTATAATCTGTACAATCTGTGGGCTAATATTTATCTTTATAAATGTACAAACGACGAAAATTGTATTCGAAATGATTTTAGTCCGCATTACGGATAGTCATATAACATAAAACTAATACTTTCTGCCATGAATACACTTTTTAATCTGTTTGAGATTATTAAAAGGGTTGTATTCGTGGCTTTTTTATAGAAATTACCCAAAAAACAGTTATCTCATTTTTTTACATAAAAATTATTATAAAAAATAGAGTAATACCATTTAGACTTTAAATTTACTGTGATAAATCAATTTAACTGTGCGCGTCAGTTCGAGTATTTTATTAAAAAATGCGATAGCTTTTTTTAATAAAATGTATCGAGAACCCTAACATTGTAAGCTTCTCGATACAATTTTGAATAGTAAAGCTGTCGCATTACTATTCAAAATCACTCGAAGAGACGTGGTGTTTTTTTATTCCAGTAAAATCAAAAGTAAAATGGTAAAATCCAAAAATGCTTAGATTTTAATAAAGTATTCCATAAAAGACAAGTTGAATCATGATATTTCAATTTAAGATTAGTTTGTTGAATAAGCACATAAAAGGCTCTTGAGTTAAAGAATCTTCAATGATTTTTGTCAAAATACATTTTTATTGATGAATACTCAAATCTTTAATCTGAGAAATTAATCCAAATTGCTGTAATGTGTTTTTTTCGCCTCTTTTTTTAAATTTTATATAATTTTTATATTAATATTTTAAAGTATTAATTTTTAAAATCGAAAACGTTTTCGGCTCAACGAAAACGTTATAGTTAGTAATTTTCTTAAAATTATCATAAAATTAGTATTATGTTTACGACATATTTTAAAACAAACCATTAAAACAAATTATTAACCAACTTATTTATTACGTATGAAAAATAGTCTACTAAAAGGCTTGATGGTGTTTCTAACGATACTATGTACTAGTTTGACCTACTCGCAAGATGTGTCCGGTACTGTATCTGATTCTAGCGGTCCGCTTCCAGGGGCTTCTATATTAGTTAAAGGAACAACAAATGGAGCACAAACAGATCTCGATGGAAATTTTACTATCAAAAATGTTGGCTCAAACGCAGTTTTGATTTTTAGTTACATTGGTCTTAAAAGTCAAGAAGTAAATGTAGCAGGAAAAAGCTCAGTTAAAGTAATCTTAAAAGAAGACTCAGCTGAATTAAAAGAAGTAGTAGTTATTGGCTACGGAACTGTTAGAAAGAAAGATGCAACTGGTGCCGTTGATCAAATTGGAGCGAAAGATTTTGATAACGTATCTTCTCCTTCTCCAGCTCAATTATTAAGAGGTAAAGTTGCAGGTGTACAAGTAACTCAGTCAAGTGGGGAGCCAGGAGCTGGCGTTGCTATTAGAGTTCGTGGAAATTCTTCTATTCGTTCAGGAAACGGTCCATTAATTGTTATTGATGGTGTGCCATTAGATGGTGGAAATGTTTCTGCTGGTGGGGATAACTTATTAGGTGCTTCTTCAGCAAAAAATCCATTAAACTTTGTAAATCAAAATGATATAGAAAGTATCAGTGTATTGAAAGATGCATCTTCTACAGCTATCTATGGTTCTCGTGGTGCAAATGGGGTTATTGTAATCACTACCAAAAAAGGAAAATCTAAAGAACCTCAATTAACTTACAGTTCGTCAGTTCAATTTAGTAAAATGTCAGGTAAATTTGACGTTATGAGCGCAGATGAATTTGTAGCAGCAGGTGGTGATGACAAGGGTTCAAGAGCTTACAATTGGAAAGATGCAGTTTTGCGCAATGGATTTTCAATGAACCATGATTTGTCTTTTAGTAAAACAACTGAAAATTCAAACACAAGAATCTCTTTTGGAGCTTCTAATACAGATGGTATTGTAAAAAATACAGGGCTGGATAAATATTCTGCCTCTTTTTACAATTCTAACGATTTCTTTGGTGGTGCTTTAAAAGTAGAGTCAAGAATTATATATGCTTCTTTGAAAGATGAAACTACTATTTTATCTAATGACGCAGGTTTTATTGGAAATATAATTGGTACTGCTTTGTATTGGAATCCTACGTTGCCTATTTATAATACTAATGGGACATATAATGTAATAAGCAATACCTATTTGAATCCGGTACAATTATTAAATTCGTATAAAGATTATACTAACACAAATAAATTGTTAGGGAGTATCAATACGACTTGGAAAATCAATAGTAAATTGAAATACCAATTCTTATTTGGTATAGAAAGTTCTACTTCGACTAGAAAAAGTCAATTATTGCCAACAATGCGTATTTTGGATGTAGCTACTGCAGCTGTTCCTGGCTCTACAGATGTAAAGTATGGTCAAGCTAATATCGCTAGTCAAAATAAGTTTAACAAAACTTTTGAGCATACTTTAAATTACAACAATGATTTTGGTGATAATTTTAACTTAGATGCATTAGTTGGGTATTCTTATTATGACTATACTGCTGATGGAAGTGGTGCTAGAGGAAAAGGATATGATAATGCGCAAATTAATCTTATCGACAATATTGAGGGTGGTCTTCAAAATGAATTTAGAGTTTCGTCTTATAGAAACAGAGTGGAATTGCAATCTTATTTTGGTAGAGTAAATGCTACTTTGTACAAGAAATTAATTCTTACGGGAACTTTACGTTCTGATGGATCTACTAAATTAGGGGTAAATAACAAATACGATTATTTCCCATCTGCCGGTATAGCTTATAAAGTTATAGACAACAAAGAGGGTTTGGTCAACAGTTTCAAAATTAGAGGTAATTATGGTATTACAGGAAATCAAGAATTTGCTCCAAACTCTGCAATTGCAAGAGGTTCTTATGGTATTAATGGTACTTTAGGTGTGGATAGCAATGCTAATGCTGATTTGAAATGGGAAACTACTAAATCATATGGTGTAGGAACTGATTTTGAGTTGTTGAACAATAAATTGACTGGGTCTTTAGATTATTTCCAAAGAGATACCAAGGATTTAATTTTCCCTGTACCGGCAGCTGCAACACAACCGGGTCCACCTTCACCACGTTTCAAAAACTTGCCAGGTAACTTAATCAATAAAGGTGTTGAGGTTGCTTTGAGCTACAAAGTGATTGATAAAGAAGATTTAACTTGGGATATCTCAGGAAATGCATCTTTCTTAGAAAATAAAATGACAAATTTTGCTGGGTTTGTATCTACTGGTGGATTAAATGGTCAAGGATTGTCAGGTGCTTATGCACAGGTTATTACTAATGATAAACCAATTTATTCTTATTATATGTATGAGTGGAGAGGATATGATTCTACTGGGAACTCTATTTATGCTGATGCAGCCGGTAATGATACTGGTTTAGGTACAGCGGCTAAAAAGATATTAGATAAACAACCATTACCAAAAATAAATGTTGGTTTCTCTACGAATCTTACTTTCAAAGGTTTTGATGCCAGTGCTTCTTTCTATGGTGCATTTGGTCATTATATTTATAACAATACAACTAATGCCTATTTCTTTAAAGGTGCTTTCCTTGGAGGTAGAAATGTAACTCAAGAAGCTGCTACGTCTGCACAAGCACAAGGTGATCCAAATTCACCTTCCACTAAATACTTAGAAAAAGGTGATTTCTTGAGAATGGGGAACCTAACTTTTGGTTATACAGTTAAAGGAGATGTTTTAGAGAGATTTAAAATTAAATCAGCTCGTTTTTATGTAAACGGTTCTAATTTATTTGTAATTACAAGTTATTCAGGATCAGATCCTGAGGTAGATACTGATAAATCATTAAATGGTGTGCCATCTGCAGGTATGGAATATTTATCATACCCAAGAGAGAAAAGTGTGGCTGTTGGACTTAACGTAACATTTTAATTAAAAAAACAATGAAAAGAATAAATATTATAAAAAGCATCTTGTTTGTCAGTACAGTTGTGCTAGGAGTAAGCTGTACCAATCTGGATGAGGAAGTATTAGATGGAGTTGTTATTTCTAATACTGGGGGTGGTACTGTAAATACTGCATCTTTATTAGTTAAAGCTTATGAAGGTTTACGAGAATTTCAAGGTCAGGGTCAAATGTTTGCTTTGGATGAAATGTCAACGGATGCTTTAGTTGGACCTACCCGTGGGGGTGACTGGGATGACAATGCAACATGGAGACAAATCCATACGCATACATGGGCACCAGATCACAATGAAGTTAGAGGAGCTTGGAACTCATTATTATCAAATGTTTACAACTGTAATTTAGTTGTAGAAAATGGTACGGCATCTGAGGTTGTTCAAGCCCGTTTTTTAAGAGCATTTTATTATTATAATGTGATAGATTTGTTTGGTCAGGCACCATATAGAGAAGCGGGTTCTTCATTAGAAGCAGATCCAAAAGTATGGACTAGACAAGAAGCAACTGCTTTTGTTATAAGTGAGTTAGAAGCTATTGTTGGTACTTTGCCAGCTCGTGTAGCTGGTGATGCAAGTATCGCAAACAAAGATGCCGCTAATTTTTTATTGGCTAAAATGTACTTAAACAAAGGAGTATTTAATGCGGCTGATCCAGCAGGTCCTTATGTTTTTGATGCTGCTGATATGACTAAAGTAGTAACTTATGTTAATGCAATAAGTAGCTCTTTGGCAACAGATTATTGGGATAATTTTAAGCCTGATAATAATACTTCTCCGGAAATACTATTTTCATCTAAGAATTTAAGAGGTGGACAAGGTGGAAATATACAATCAAGATGGAGAATGGGTATGCACTACAATCAAACTCCTGATGGATGGAATGGTTTCGCTACTGTTGCGGAATATTATAACAAATTTGATCCAAGTGATAAACGTATCAAAAATTCGGATCCTGCTATTATAGCTGCTTTTGGTAACCCAGTAGGATTTCAAATAGGTCAAATGTACAAACCAGGAGGAGTGACTCCATTGCAAGACAGAAATGCTAATCCTTTAGTTTATACCGCTGCTTTAACATTAATTACAAGTGGGGCTACTCTAGAAACTGCCGGTATTAGAGGTCAAAAATACGTTCCAGATGCTGCTAATTTAGGCACACCAGAAAACGATTATGAATTCATGCGTTATTCTGATGCTTTATTGATGAAAGCAGAAGCTATAGCTAGAGGTGGAGCAGGTAGTATCGGTACTATTATGGCTGATATTGCTGTTAGAACTGGTAAAGCTGCTTCAGCAGCGACTTTAGATGGAATCTATCTTGAAAGATCAAAAGAATTATGGTGGGAAGGATGGAGAAGAAATGATATGATTCGTTTTGGTAAATTCTTGGCAGCAAGAGAACTAAAACCATATGTGTCTGATAATAGATATTTATTGTATCCTATACCGGCTGATGCTTTGTTCAATGCAAATTTATCGCAAAATCCAGGTTACTAAGGATTGTTTACAATTAATTATGTTTTGAGTTAGTTATAAAGAGGGTATTTATTACCCTCTTTATTTTTTTACACGAGTCTATTTCCTTATTTGTTTATCATTTATTGATGAATAAAAATATTTTTAAATGACAAACAAAAGAAAGTTATAAGCCTTTTCTTACTCCTCTTAATTAGTAGTTGAAATTCGTTCTTTTTTAACGTATTTCTATTCGCTTTATTGGTTTATTTATTTTTTTATATAGTGAATATTACATAAATTGGCATCCTCTAATTACCTAATCAAATAGTATTTTAAATATGTTTAACCGTATTATTTTATTCTTCCCTTTTCTCCTTTTTTTTACTAATTGTTCCAAAGAAAACTTAGAAAATAAAGACTCTCTATTCTCCAAACTTGATGCTTCGCACACAGGAATTAATTTTGTTAATGAAGTTAAGAATGGTGTGGATATGAATGTATTCAAGTACAGGAATTTTTATAATGGAGGGGGAGTTGCTATAGGAGACATCAATAATGATGGACTTTCTGATGTATATTTCACTTCTAATCTTGGCACCAATAAACTCTATCTGAATAAAGGAAATTTTAAATTTCAGGATATTTCTAAAAAAGCAGGTATTGAAGGAACTAAATCCTGGTCAACAGGTGTGGTGATGGTCGATATTAATGCAGATGGTTTACTTGATATTTATGTGTGTAATGCCGGAAATAGTAAGGGTGATCAACAAAAAAATGAACTTTTTATCAATAATGGTAATGATACCTTTACTGAGAAAGCAGATGAATACAATCTTGCCGATACTGGTATAACTACGCATGCTGCTTTTTTTGATTATGATAAAGACGGTGATTTAGATTGTTATATTTTAAATAACAGTTTTATTCCGGTTAGTAGTCTTAATTATTCCAATAAAAGAGAATTACGGGATAAAGACTGGGATGTAGCCGATATCCTTAAAGGTGGAGGCGATAAACTCTTACGCAATGACAACGGAAAATTCGTTGACGTGAGTGCGGCATCCGGTATTTATGGAAGTCTTATAGGTTTTGGTTTAGGTGTTACCGTGGGAGATGTAAATGGCGATTTATATCCAGATATTTATATTTCAAATGATTTTTATGAAAGAGATTATTTATATATTAATAATAAAAACGGAACTTTTGCTGAGCAAATCCAAGGCTGGACATCTCATATCAGTCAGTCTTCTATGGGGGCAGATATGGCAGATATCAATAATGACGGTAAAGCTGATATATTTGTAACTGATATGTTGCCTGAACATGATGAACGTTTGAAAACTACCACAAATTTTGAAAACTATGATTTATATCTTAGAAAAATAAATTTGGATTTTTTCAATCAGTACATGCAAAACACTTTGCAACTCAATAATGGTAACAATCAATTCCTAGAAATAGCCAATCATGCCGGAGTTTCCAAAACCGACTGGAGTTGGGGAGCTTTGCTATTTGATATGGATAATGATGGATACAAAGATATATATGTGTGCAACGGAATTTACCATGATTTAACCAATCAGGATTTTGTTGATTTTTTTGCCAATGAATTCATGCAAAAAATGGTAGTTACAGGCAAGAAAGAAGAAATCGAAACGATTATCAACAAAATGCCAAGCACAGCAATTCCTAACTATGCTTTCAAAAATAATAAAAACCTGACATTTACTAATGAAGCCCAAAAATGGGGATTGGATACGCCAAGTTTTTCTAACGGTGCCGCTTATGGAGATTTGGATAATGATGGCGATTTAGATTTGATTGTCAATAATGTGAATATGGAAGCTTTTGTTTACCAAAATAATTCAGAGAAAAATAAAAAAAATCATTTCGTAAAAGTAAAATTAAAAGGAGACAAACAAAATAAATTCGGTGTGGGAAGTGTCGTTGAATTATTTTCGGGTAACGAAATTATTAGACAAGAGTTAATTCCTTCCAGAGGTTTTCAATCTTCTATTGATTATGTGATGACTTTTGGAATTGGAACCAAAAAAATTGATTCGCTACACGTAATTTGGCCAAATGATAAATTTCAGACTCTTAAAAAAATTGCTAACAATTGCACAATCAATTTGAATATTGCAGATGCTAAATTGAATTATGTGCCTAAAAAGGATATCTCAAAACCATTATTTTCTGAAAAGAAAACACCTTTTTTAGCACACAAAGAAAACGATTATATCGATTTTGATTATGAAGGGTTAATCTCAAAAATGCTTTCGCAGGAGGGTCCATCATTAGCTGTTGCTGATATAAATGGCGACGGAAATGAAGATGTTTTTATTGGCGGAGCCAAAGGGCAAGCCGGTAAAATATATTTAAATAAAGGGAATGGTAATTTTTCAGTTACTGACCAAAAAGACTTAGATGCAGATACTAATTTTGAAGATACTGCAGCCAGTTTTTTTGATGCTGATAATGATGGAGATCAAGATCTATTAGTCGGTTCAGGTGGAAATGAAAAATCCGATCAGGCGAATTATAAAAATCGCTTGTATTTGAACAACGGAAAAGGAGTTTTTGTAAAAAGCAAAACCAATATGCCAACAACTAATAATAACGTTTCTGTAATCGCGCCAAATGATTTTGATAATGATGGTGATATTGATGTGTTTATTGGAAGCCGAAGTGTTCCAGGTGTTTATGGAATTGATCCTAAACATTTGTTATTGGAAAATGACGGAAAAGGAAATTTCACAAACGTAACTGATAAAAAAGCATTCAAAATTAACTCGGTTGGAATGATAACCGATGCGGTTTGGGAAGATATTGATAATGATTCCAAAAAAGATTTAATCTTGGTAGGAGATTGGACAGCACCAATGATTTTCAAAAATACTGGAAGAAGATTGACAGAATTCAAATCGAATCTTACGGATTATCACGGTTTTTGGAATACTGTTAGTTGTGTGGATTTGAATAATGATGGTAAGAAAGATTTGGTTCTTGGAAATAAAGGAACGAATACATCGTACAAAGCAACAAATGCAAATCCAATGAAATTGTTTACCAATGATTTTGATAATAACGGAACCATTGAACAAATAGCAACCCGGTCCATTGATGGGAAGGATTTACCAATCAATCTGAAACAAGAATTGGCCAAACAAATTCCATCCATTAAGAAGAAAAATTTGAGTTATGCCGATTATTCCAAGAAAACATTTCAGGAATTATTTGCTAAGGAAGTGGTTGAAAATTCTATTCAAAAGACAGTGAATATTCAAGAAAGTGTAATTGCTATTAATAAAGGAAATGGCAAATTTGAAATAAAACTGCTTCCGAAAGAAGTTCAGTTTTCCTGTGTGAATACTATTTGTACTATGGATGTGAATAATGATGGGATTTTGGATTTAATCTTGGGTGGCAACCAATACGAATTCAAACCACAATTCTCCAGATTGGACGCGAATTATGGCAGTGTACTTTTAGGAAATAAAAAAGGTGCTTTTTCTTGGACACCTTACAACAAGTCAGGTTTCTTCATAAAGGGAGAGGTGAAACAGCTAAAAACAATAAAAGACAAGAATAAAACTGTTTCAATTATAGCCGTTGTAAATGATAATACCACTAAAATATTTAAACGCAATGAATAATTTTTTTAGAATAGGACTGGCTTCATTGCTGTTTATTGGTTGTTCCAAAAAACAAAACCAATTGTTTGAAAAGCTTTCTTCGGAGGAAAGCAATATTACGTTCAATAACCAATTATTAGAATCCAAAAACATCTCCATTTTAGATTATCTCTATTATTATAATGGAGGAGGTGTTGCTCTTGGCGACATCAATAATGATGGTTTGGTTGATGTTTATTTTACTTCAAATCAAGGTAAAAATAAATTGTATTTGAATAAAGGCAATAATAAGTTTGAGGATATAACCGCAAAAGCAGGAGTTGATGGTCAAAGTGATTGGAATACTGGAACCGTAATGGCCGATGTAAATGGGGATGGGTTTTTAGATATTTATGTGTGTGCAGTTGTTGGTATCAATGGTTTTGAGGGGCATAATGAATTATTTATCAATAATAAGGACAATACGTTTACAGAAAGTGCTGCAGAATATGGTTTAGATCTTGATAATTATAGTACTTCAGTTGCTTTTCTGGACTATGATTTAGATGGGGATTTAGATATGTATTTGTTAAATCACGCAGTGCACTCTGAGCTATCCTTTGGGGCAGCCAGTATCCGAAATAATAGAAACTATGAATGTGGTGACAAATTATTTAGAAACGATGACGGGAAATTTGTAGATGTTAGTGTGCAAGCAGGAATTTTTGGTGGAGCCAATGGATACGGTTTAGGTTTGGCGGTATCTGATTTTAATTTGGATGGTTACCCAGATATTTATGTGGGCAATGATTTTCATGAAGACGATTACTATTACCTAAATAATGGAGATGGCACTTTTACGGAAAGTTTAAAACAATACTTCGGGCATACAAGTAGATTCTCGATGGGTGTTGATGTTACCGATGTTAATCATGATGGGTTTCCGGATATCCTTAGCTTAGACATGCTTCCAGAAGACGAGAAAGTCTTGAAATCTTCATTGGGGGATGATAACGCTCAAATGCTAAAAATGAGAACCGAAAAATTAGGCTATCATTATCAGTACACCAGAAATACGTTGCAATTGAATCAAGCAGGAAATCATTTTACCGAAATCGCTTTGTTGAGTGGTGTAGCGGCAACAGATTGGAGTTGGAGTACCTTATTTGCGGATTATGATCAAGATGGGGAACAGGATATATTTGTTTGTAACGGAATTCCGAAGCGTCCAAATGATTTGGATTATGTGAAATACTATTCAAATGATCAAATAAAAAGCAAAATCAACACCACAAAGTTATTGGATAAAGAAGCTTTGAAGCGGATGCCAAAGGGAAGCGTGACGAATTATGTTTTTCAAGGTTCATCTGATTTGCAATTTAAAAACAGATCGAATGATTGGATAGAAAATGATTCCATTATTTCAAATGGAAGCGGGTATGCCGATATTGATAATGACGGAGATTTGGATGTTATTACCAATAATTTAAACAGCGTAGCATCAGTATATATA
This sequence comes from Flavobacterium sp. ZB4R12, assembly GCF_048276375.1. Classification (NCBI taxonomy): domain Bacteria; kingdom Pseudomonadati; phylum Bacteroidota; class Flavobacteriia; order Flavobacteriales; family Flavobacteriaceae; genus Flavobacterium; species Flavobacterium sp. ZB4R12. The sequence goes on from NZ_JBLNKS010000003.1 coordinate 83,015, forward strand.
AATGCAACCAATAAAAATTCTAATTATTTAAAATTGAAATTGCAGTTTGCTGGAAAAAATACTTTCGGAATTGGTGCCAAAGTAATTTCGTATGCCAAAGGTAAAAAACAATTCAAAGAACTACAAACCACAAGAGGATTTGAATCCTCATCAGAGCCGATGATTCATTTTGGTTATGGAAAAATTGGCAAAGTAGATTCTTTAGTAGTTATTTGGCCTGACAAAACATACCAAACATTGAAGAATGTTAAAACGTGTCAAACGCTTACCATAAAAGCGAACAAGGACAGGAAAGCTTTTGATTACAAAAAATTACATCCTGCCGTTTTACCAATTTTCAAAAAAGTGGAAACGGGATTAGGAATTGATTTTACACATCAGGAAAATGATTATATTGATTTTGTTTTCCAAAAATTAATTCCATACCAACGTTCTGATCGTGGACCTGCAACTGCAATTGGGGATTTGAATGGCGATGGAAAAGAGGATGTTTTCTTTGGGGGTTCCAAAGGTAAAAAAGCTGCAATTTACTTTCAAAATCAAAGTGGATTTGCTAAAAAAGAATTTGCTGAAATCGAAAAGGATTCCGTTTTTGAAGACGCTTCGGCTGTAATAGGAGATTTCAATAATGACAAAATCAATGATTTATATGTAGCTTCCGGTGGAGGTGAAAACGCATCTAATTTACAAGACCGACTCTATTTAAATAAAAACAATCAATTTCTAAAAACAACTTTACCAAAACTGACCCAAAACGCATCGGCTGTCAAGACTTTCGATTATGATAAAGATGGTGATTTAGATATTTTCGTTGCAAATAATTCTGTGAATAACAGATTTGGAAGTATGCCGGATTGCTATTTATTGAACAACAATAAAGGAACATTCACTATCGCTGAAAGTAAAACGTTTTCAAAAATCGGAATGGTTACGGATGCAGTTTTTACTGATTTTAACAAAGATGGAAAAACAGATTTAATAGTGGTTGGAGAATGGATGAAACCTACTTTTTTTGCGAATAAAAACGGTAAATTCACGAATGTAACCGAAACTATTTTTCCGGAAAAAAGCAATGGATTATGGCAGTCAGTAATTCCTTTTGACATTGACCATGATGGAGATGCCGATTATTTGGTTGGAAACTGGGGAATGAATTCCAAATTTAAAGCGTCGCGGGATTTTCCGATGAAGATGTATTATGATGATTTTGATGCCAACGGATCTTATGAAACCATTGTGGCAATAGAAAAAAAAGGACAATATTACACCACATTAGGTCTTGACGAATTAGCAGAGCAATTCAGTGGGATGCTAAAAAAGAAATTCAACAGTTATAAATCTTTTGCAGGAAAAACACTTGAAGAAGTTTTTGATCCAAAAATGCTTGAGAAAGGAAAATTGTTTGAAGTTCACAATTTAAAATCTGGTTATTTAAGAAATGATAATGGAAAATTTACTTTTGTTCCTTTTTCGAATAAAATGCAAGTGGCTCCAATTACTTGTTTTGTGAAATCCAATTTTGATTCAGATGCCAAGGAGGAAGTTTTTGCAGCAGGTAATTATTTTGGAGTTTCCCCTTATCACAGTAGATTTGACGGATTTTCAGGTGCTTTAATCAAAAATGAAAAAACAATATTTTTAGGAAATCAAATCGGGATTGATTTGACTCAAAAAGCAGTCAGACATTTGGATCTAATCAATTTCAATGGTAAAAAATATGTATTGATTACCATAAATAATAAAAAGGCGGAGTTGTATGAAATGCCTTCAATAAAGAAAAAAGGAACCTACAAATTAATAAAAAAATGAAAACGAAAATTTTAAGTATTGCGGTGATTTGCCTTCTTTTTATTTCTTGTAAAAAGGATAAATCTATTATAGTTACTACCAATGAATATCATGCGGCAATAGATAATGTGACTCAAATTATGATTCACGATATATTTTCGCCTCCGGTTGCGAGTAGAATTTTTGTCTACCCGAATATTGCGGCTTATGAAGTAATAGCCCAAAACAGTAAAACCTATGCAAGTCTCCAAAATCAACTGAACGGATTGGATTCTATACCAAAATTAGATTCAAAGAGTGGTGTGAATCAACCAATAGCTGCATTGATTGCACACATGGAAGTAACCAAGCAATTGGTTTTTTCTGAAGAATTAGTGGAAAAATTCAGAGATAGTTTGTATCAAAAATGGAGTGATGAAAATGAAGTAGAGTTTGAAGCTTCCAAAGAATATGGACTTAAAGTGGCTGAACGTATCAAAAAATGGATGGGAAAGGATAATTACAAACAAACCCGAACCATGTCTAAATTTTCTGTTTACGCAAATCAACCGGGAAGATGGCAGCCAACTCCTCCAGCCTATATGGATGCCGTAGAGCCGCATTGGGGAGAAATCAGGACTTTGGTTTTGGATTCGGCTTCGCAGTTTAAGCCAGTGCCTGCTTTGTCATTTTCTTTAGAAAAAAAATCACCGTTTTTTAAAGAAGTACAAGAAGTGTATGACATAAGCAAAGAGATGATTAAAAAAGGAGACAATTCAGAGGAAATTAAAATTGCCCAATTCTGGGATTGTAATCCCTATGTGTCAGTGAGTCAGGGTCACATGATGTTTGCCAAAAAGAAAATCACACCAGGAGGGCATTGGATGGGAATTGTACAAATTGCCTGTAGAAAATCGAATGCCGATTTTGCAAAAACAGTTTTTGCCTACACCAAAACGTCGATTGGAATTTTTGAAGGGTTTATTAGTTGTTGGGATGAAAAATTTAGAAGTAATGTGGTGCGTCCGGAAACCGTAATCAACCAAAATATTGATGAAAACTGGAAGCCTTTATTACAAACACCACCATTTCCTGAATATTCTAGTGGTCACTCTGTAGTTTCTAATAGTTCTGCAACTGTTTTGACATCTGTTTTTGGCGATAATTTTGCTTTTGTAGACGATACTGAGCTGCAATTTGGATTGCCGAAAAGAACATTCACTTCTTTTGATGCTGCAGCTAAAGAGGCGGCAATGAGCCGTTTTTACGGTGGAATTCATTACAAAGCAGCAATTATTAATGGAATTGGTCAAGGAAAGAATATAGGCGATTTTATTGTAAAAAAATTAAAGATGATTAAATAACAATGACAGTTAGAAAAAAAATTATAATAGGATTTGGTGTGTTTTTCTCATTGTTTTTAGTTTGGTATTTACTTATAAAAGAGAGTGACTATGTTATTTCATTTGAAGTTAAAACTGCTACAGGAACCGTTTTTCAAGGTGTTCAAGAATGGTCTTCAATACAACTGAAAAATAATAAAGAAAATTATGTCATTCTTGAGAAGAGAAATTTTGATTTCATTAAACAAGAAATGAAAAAGGGGAATGCTCATATGGAATATACTTGGGATATTCAATCGATAAACGACTCGGTTACAAAAGTAAGTGTTGGAATAAAAGATTTGAATCATAGTTTGTACAATAAAATTACAGCACCTTTTTTAAATACACCTTTCAAAGAAGAACAAATTAAAAAAATAACAGATTTTAAGGATGGATTGAATAATCATCTGAAAAATTTTAAGGTCAAAATTGATGGAGAGGGGATTTCAGAAGAGACATTTGTAGCTTACCTAAGTTTAAAAAGCGTATTGCAGGAAAAAGCACAAACGATGATTGCAAATGATGCAATTATAACCGGTTTTTTACAACAAAATAATATTAAGATAATAGGAAGACCTTATTTAGAAATTCAAAGTTGGGATCTTGATACAGAAACAATCAATTTTAATTATTGTTTTCCAATTGATAAGAGCACCAAAATTATCGAAAATGAGATTGTTAAATTCAAAACATTGCCGTCTATTAAAGGCTTGGAAGCTACCTGTTATGGGGATTTTAGAACTTCGGACAGAGCATGGTTTGCATTACGAGATTATGCAAAAAAACATGATTATAAATTAGAGAATAAAATATTGGAACATTTTCTGGCAAACCCTTTTAATGGAGGGGATGAATTGGAATGGGAAACCAAAATAATTATTCCTTTTTCATCAAAATAAATAATTTTTTACATCTGTTATTTTAACATTTCGAAAACGTTTTCGGTTATTCCGAAAACGTTTTTGTTTTAATTCCTTTCTGAATTGGGAATTTAAAAATTAAATTTAAAAAAAATTAACAAACCACCAATGCATCAACCAAAGAATGGGAAGTAAAATAAAATTAAATTTTTGGCAAATATGGAATATGAATGTCGGTTTTTTTGGCATTCAATATAGTTTTGGATTACAACAAAGTGCTGTAAATCCAATATATGATTTTTTAGGGGCAAGTCCTGACCAAATTCCAATACTTAATCTTGCGGGTCCTGTTACAGGATTATTAATACAACCTTTGATTGGGGCATTAAGCGACAAGACGTGGCACCCAAGATGGGGAAGACGCAAGCCCTATTTTTTCATAGGTGCTTTATTGTGTAGTATTTGTTTGTTATTATTCCCTTTCAGTAGTTCGTTATGGATGGCAGCGGGTTTACTTTGGATTCTAGACGCCGGTAATAATACTGCAATGGAACCTTACAGAGCTTTTATTGCTGATAAATTAGATGATGAACAACAACCTGTTGGTTTCCAGATGCAAAGTTTTTTTACCGGTTTGGGACAAACATTGGCTAATTTATCATTGTTTATTTTTCCAATGATTTTTATAGGAAAAACGGGTTCATTGCCCACATGGGTTTATGCTTCGTTTTTTTTAGGAGCATTTTGCTCCATAGGTTCTATATGGTGGAGCATCAGAACTACAAGTGAAATACCCCCGTCAGAAGAAGAATTAGCTCATTTAAGAGCTGAAAAACGAGGTTTGTTTGAGCCAATTGTAGAAATATTTTCAGCAATCGGGGATATGCCAAAAGTGATGTGGCAATTAGCTTTGGTTTATTTATTTCAGTGGTATGCTTTATTTTGTTATTGGCAAAACTCTTCTAAAAGTATTGCTTTGTCTGTTTGGAACGCTACACCTAAAAGCGACCCGGCGGCATATGAAACAGCGGTTGGATGGACAGGATTAGTTAATGGATGGTACAATATTGTAACTTTTTTGACCGCATTTGCATTAGTAGGGTTTGCCAGAAAATACAGTGCGAAAAATGTTCATGCTTTTTGTTTATTATTAGCGGCAATTGGTTTTTTGACGTTTCCGCATATACAAGATAAAAATTTGTTGTTTTTTGCAATAACAGGTTTTGGTATTGGTTGGGCAAGTATGATGGGGATACCTTATCTGATGGTTGTTTCGGATATACCAAAAGAACGATATGGCGTTTATATGGGAATCATTAACATGATGATTGTTATTCCAATGATCATCCAAAATTTATCATTTGGTTATATTCTTAAACATTTTTTAAATAATGATCCTCGATTAGCAATAAGCTTTGCTGGTGTTCTCTTACTCATCAGTGCCTTTTTTACACTCTTGATTAAAAGTAAAAAAGCTACAAATTAATACAATATGAATAGTGATTTAAATTACACAAAGGCAATAGAATTGCTTCAAAAAGTATCTTCCTCAGAAGGGTTTCTGGCAAGTGCTCAAAATATTTCCAATTACAAAAGAGTCTGGGCACGTGATGGTGTGATTTGTGGATTAGCTGCTTTAGCTTCCGGAGAGGATGATTTGATTGAGACTTTTCGGAAGACATTAGAAACATTGGCTAATAATCAACATTATAATGGAACTATTCCATCAAATGTAATGACGAATGGTGACATTGTTGAAGTGAGTTATGGAGGTTTAGCAGGAAGAGTGGATGCCGTAACTTGGTTTATTATTGGGATTTGCCAATATGCTTTTTATCAAAAGGATTCCACTTTCGTTAAAAAATACGAAAACAATATCTTGAAATGTTTGCAACTTTTGGAAGCTTGGGAATTCAATAATAAAGGACTTTTATACGTTCCGCTTTCAGGAAACTGGGCGGATGAATACATTACCGACGGTTATGTTTTATACGATCAATTGCTTCGAATTTGGGCGTTGAAAAGTTATAATCATTTTGCAAAAGACAATTCGATTGCGGCTAAAATTGAAAAAATAACCGAACAGATCGAAATTAATTTTACTCCAAATTCAATTGGAGAGAAATACCACGAAAGAGCGTACAATGAAGTGAACATTCAAAAATACATGCCTTGTTCTTTTTCGCCTGCAGGATACAAAATACAGTTTGATGCTTTTGCGAATTCGCTGGCTTTGTATTTGAATATTGGCGGTCAAAATTTTCAAAAAAGTATTTTAGAACACGCCATAAATCTTTCAAATGAAAGGCCTTTAAAATTAATTCCCGCTTTTTGGCCACCAATAAAAGAAAGTGATTTAGATTGGAATCTGCTTAGAAATAATTGTAAATACGAATTTAGGAATTATCCAAATGAGTTTCACAATGGCGGAAGCTGGTCTATGGTCAATGGATTTTTCGGATTGGCTTTGCTTTCCAAAGAAAAAGGAAATGAAGCTTCACAACTATTGAATGCCATAAATGAGGCCAATGCTATTGAAAATTTCAGTTTTTACGAAAATTTCAATAGTGAAACCAAAGCGCCAAATGGAGTCCCATTTTGTGCTTGGAGTGGTGCTGCGACAGTGATGTTGCATCAAAGTATACATACAAACTTTAAATTTTTAGTTTAAATTGGAAAAAACAATAGACATAATATGCGCAGGAGAAGTATTGATTGATTTCATTGGCCATGAAGTAAATACTTCGATAAATAGAACGAAAGATTACCACCGTTTTCTGGGTGGCTCACCTACAAATGTAGCGGTGAATGCCACAAGATTGGGATTGAAATCCGTATTAGTAGCCACTTGCGGTCAGGATGGTTTGGGAGAATATATTGTTCGGAAATTAAAATTAAATAATGTAATTACTTCCCAAATCAGAAGATCAGATACGGAACCAACCTCCGTTATTTTTGTGTCGAAATCTACTGGTACGCCAGATTTTATTCCTTACAGAGAAGCAGATTATCAAATAAAACAAAGTCAAATTCCAGAGGAGTTACTGGAAAGTGCCAAGATTTTTCACACCACTTGTTTTGCTTTAAGCAAAAATCCGGCTCGAACAACGATTTTGGAAAGTGCCAAAAAAGCAAAAGCATTGGGATTACAAACGAGTATAGATATTAATTTTTCGGAAAGAATATGGCCTGATAGAGAAGAAGCGAAACAAGTTTTAAGAGAATATTTGTCAACTGATCCTCTTGTCAAACTGAGTGAGGATGATTGCTATAGACTTTTTTCGGAATCCAAAACTGAAGATTTCATCTTTGAATATTTCCATGAATTAGGGGCTTCAACAATTTGTCTGACAAAAGGGAAAGATGGCGTAGTGTTATCTGATAAAAATTTTGGAATGTTTCATCAAAAAGCCACACATATTGAGGATATAAAAGATACAACTGGAGCTGGAGATGCTTTTTGGACCGGTTTTTTATATGCGCAATTATTGCATAAAGATTTTGAAGAAACCATTACGATAGCTCAAAAATTAGCGGTACTGAAACTTCAGAATGTGGGAAGATTACCGGAAGGAATAAATATTCAAGAATATTTAAAAACTGATTATAATTCAAACCGAATCAAATTAACAGATTCTAAGAGCTAGAAAAATGAAAAAAAATGCCGTCAAAATTGCGATGTATCTGAATTATTTTGTGTTTGCAATATTATTAAATAGTGTTGGGATTGTTATACTAAAATCGCAAACAAATTATGGGGTAGATGAATTGCAAGCCAGTGTTTTGGAAGCATTCAAGGATTTGCCTATTGCGATAGTTTCTTTTTTGATAGCGTCATTTTTGCCAAGAATAGGGTACAAAAGAGCCATGTTGATTGGATTGGCATTGGTTTCAGTAGCTTGTGTAAACATGTATTTTGGTAATTCGTTTGATACCGCAAAAATACTTTTTGCAACTGTTGGTGTTTCCTTTGCTTTGATAAAAGTCTCCATTTATTCCCTAATTGGAACAGTTACAGAAAATCAGCAGGAGCATAATAGCTTGATGAGTAGTATTGAAGGGGTTTTTATGATAGGAATTGCGTTGGCTTACTTTTTATTTCCCGCTTTCAATTCAGAAACAAATCCTGATTCATGGTTAAATGTGTATTGGCTGTTGGCTGGAATTTCAGTAGTATCATTTGGATTTTTGTTTTTCACCAAATTTGAAAACCAAACTGAAATTCCCGGAGTTGACTTAGCGGATGATTTCAAACAAATGTTCAAATTATTTGCCAAGTTTCTTACTATCGTTTTTGTAATAAGTGCTTTCTTGTTTGTAATGATTGAGCAAGGGATCATGTCTTGGCTGCCAACTTTTAATAGTAAAGTATTGCATCTTCCTGAGAATATCAGCATCATGATGGCGAGTATATTGGCAATTACTTTAGCTGTTGGAAGACTTTTAGCGGGTGTGATTACTAAAAAAATAAATTGGATTTGGGTACTCAGTTTTTGTATCGTAATGGCTATGTTAATTGTTGTTTTTCTACTTCCAAAAACAGTTGGATTAGAGGTGAAAGAAATCAATTCTCTTAGTGATATTCCATTGATAGGATTTGCATTTCCATTAGTTGGACTTTTTATAGCACCTATTTATCCACTTTTAAATTCGGTTGTTTTAAGCGCTTTGCCCAAAAAAATGCACAGTTCAATGACGGGTTTAATAGTCGTTTTTTCCGCTCTTGGCGGTACAATTGGTTCAAGAATAATTGGTTATCTGTTCAAAAATGAAGGGCCTGAAAATGCATTTTTCTATACTTTAATTCCAATGTCGTTACTGCTTGTTTCATTCTTTATTCTAAAAAAACTTACTTCTAAAATATGAATTTCTTAATTAACATAGACAAGGTATTCCATGAACTACTGCTTCAGGAAGATACCGATAAGGATAAAAAAATCACTAAGGATGATAATGGACCTAAAAAGTTTGCTTTAGTTGATCAAAACACAAAACAAGAAATTGTTATTGAGGGAACGTATCATTTGTCAAACTTGCTTCAAGAATTGGCTTTATTAAAAGAAAATAAAGTGGATAAAGGTGAGATTGATTTAAGTCGTATCCAAGAAAATCCTGTAGAACGAATTTCAAGAAAAATTAGAGATGATTATTGGGATGAACTGACCAGAACTATTGATAAAAAAGGTTTAGAACAAATTCTTAAGGACGAAAAAACTACTAACGAAGTTCCTACTCTTTATGTTTCAGCTAAAGATAAACAGGGTGTTGCCTATTTTCAGGAATTGGAAAAAGAACTTCAAAATTTTAAAGTAGGGATTTTGCCGGAAAATTTTTCGATGGAATATGTGGATACATTAAATACAAAGCCGGGTATTTTGGCTTTAGCCTTAGAGCAAAAAATTTACAGCTTGCAAGGAGTACCTTTTGTAGTTCCCGGCGGAAGATTTAACGAAATGTATGGCTGGGATAGTTATTTTATTGGAGTTGGTTTGATTATAGATAATCAACTGGATAAAGCTATGGCTATTGCCGAAAACTTTAAATATCAAATCATACATTACGGTAAAATTCTAAATGCAAATAGAAGTTATTATTTAACAAGAACGCAGCCACCTTTATATTCTTCATTATTAATTGAAATTGTAAAAAAGAAAGTAGTACCTAGTTTAGAATGGTTGAGAAGTCATTTAGAAACAGTTATTTTGGAATATAATACGGTTTGGATGGTTCAAGGAAACCGATTAACGCCAACGGGTTTAAATCGATACAAAGCCGATGGAGTTGGAATGCCCTTCGAAGTGGAGCCTGGACATTTTGATGATGTTTTAGAGCCGTATGCTAAAAAATACAATTTGCCAATCCGAGAGTTTGAAAAACAATATTTAAACCGAACTCTTGTTGATGCGGAGCTTGACGTCTATTTTGTTCATGATCGTAGCTTGAGAGAAAGTGGTCATGACACAACCGATAGACTTATAAATACGTGTGCCAATTTAAACTCGGTGGATGTCAATAGTTTTCTTTATAAATACGAAAAGGACATTGCGTATTTGATAAAGGAGTATTTTAATAATAATTTCCAAGTTGGAGATGTAACCTATACGTCGGAAGAATGGGACCAGAAAGCACTTTTTAGAAAAGAGAAAATTGATGAATTGTGTTGGAATGAAGAATTAAGCATGTATTTTGATTATGATTTTGTGAATAAGAGACAATTCCCATTTGAAGCAGCAACTACATTTTTTCCTTTATGGGCTGGGTTGTGTAATGAACACCAAGCTAAAAAATTAATAGAAATAGCATTGCCGCAATTTATAAAAACGGGTGGAATTACAGGAAGTACAAAAGCCAGTACTGACAGTTTTTCAAAAGATGCACCACAACGACAATGGGATTATCCATTTGGTTGGGCGCCACATCAAATGTTATTGTGGGAGGGTTTAATTAACTATAAATTTTTCAATAAGGCTCAGGAAATGGTCTACAGATGGCTATGGTTAATCACTAAAAATGCGGTGGAATATAATGGAACTATTCCTGAAAAATTTGATTTAGAAATTAGTTCGCACAAAGTTTTTGCGGAATATGGCAACGTAGGAACTGAATTTGATTATATAGCCAAGGAAGGGTTTGGTTGGGTAAACGCATCGTATCAATATGGTTTGCAAATATTGAGTGATAATTTAAAACAAGAACTAAATAAGCTGACTTCGCCTGATGAATTGTTTTAATGTAAAATAAATAAATAAATTTACCATTTGAATACTATTTTTTTTAACTTTATGGTAAATTAAACTTATCTATTATGACTGTTAATCAAATATTAAGCACAAAAGGAAAGGAAGTTTATTCCATACTTTCCACTAACACTGTATACGAAGCATTGACAGTGATGAGCGAAAAAAACATTGGGGCGATTCTTATCATCGAAGATGGAATTTTAAAAGGAGTTTTGTCTGAGAGAGATTATGCCAGAAAAATTGTTTTGAAGGCCAAATCTTCAAAGAAAGCTTTGGTTCATGAAATTATGGAAACAGATGTAGTTACAGTAAAGCCTTCCGATAATTTAGATTATTGTATGGAATTAATGAGTACTAAAAGAGTGAGACATTTACCTGTTTTAGAAAACGATACAGTTATAGGAATTATTTCTATAAGTGATGTTGTGAAAGCCATAATCGAAATCCAAAAAGATACGATTCAACATTTAAACTCTTACATTACACAATAAAGTTAAATTGTCCAACAAATAAAAATAGCTGCGAATTTTTGCAGCTATTTTTATTTGTATCTGCTGGGACTAGTCTATTTTTTATAAAAGAAGTAGGATAAAAGCTGACTTTTTAAACCAAGTCTTCTATCTTTGCAAACTAGAATAAAATCTAAAAACAATGGACAAAAATAGCAAAAGAAGAGAAGCATTATTATACCACGCAAAGCCAACTCCAGGTAAAATTCAAGTAGTTCCCACTAAGAAATATGCAACACAAAGAGATTTGTCTTTGGCCTATTCTCCAGGTGTGGCTGAACCATGTTTAGAAATTGCAAAAGATGTAAACAATGTTTATAAGTATACAGCAAAAGGGAATTTAGTAGCAGTAATTACGAACGGTACCGCGGTATTAGGACTTGGTGATATTGGTCCTGAAGCATCTAAACCAGTAATGGAAGGTAAAGGATTATTATTTAAGATTTTTGCCGATATTGATGTATTTGACATCGAAATTGGAACTAAAGATATTGAGGAATTTATCCAGACAGTTAAAAATATAGCACCAACTTTTGGTGGAATTAATTTAGAAGATATTAAAGCGCCGGAGTCTTTCGAGATAGAAAGAAGATTAGTGGAAGAATTGAATATTCCAGTAATGCATGATGATCAACATGGAACTGCCATTATATCATCGGCCGCTTTATTGAATGCATTAGAACTGGCTGATAAAAAATCAGAGGATGTAAAAATGGTGGTTTCCGGAGCGGGTTCTGCCGCTCTTGCCTGTGCCGATTTGTATGTTTTGTTAGGAGTAAAAGTTGAAAATATATTGATGTTTAACAGTAAAGGAGTTTTGACGAAAGACAATCCTTCTCTTTCTGCTTTGCAACAAAAATATGCCAAAGACATAAAGCCAATGAGTCTTGAGGAAGCGTTAGTTGGTGCGGATATCTTTTTAGGTCTTTCAACTGGAGGGATTATGTCTCCACAAATGTTGATGGGAATGGCAGAAAATCCAATCGTTTTTGCAATGGCAAATCCAGATCCGGAAATAGATTATAATCTTGCTACTGCAACTCGAAAAGATGTTATCATGGCCACAGGACGTTCTGATTTTCCTAATCAGGTAAATAATGTTCTTGGATTTCCATATATCTTTAGAGGGGCGCTTGATGTTCGTGCAACCAAAATAAATGAAGCTATGAAGATGGCTGCTGTGAAAGCACTAGCTTTATTGACAAAAGAATCCGTTCCTGAACAAGTAAATGTTGCTTATGGAGCAACTAAATTGGTTTTTGGAAAAGAATATATTATTCCTAAACCATTCGATCCAAGATTGATAACTATTGTGGCACCTGCTGTTGCAAAAGCGGCTATGGATTCAGGAGTAGCGTTAAATCCTATCACTGATTGGAAAAAGTATGAAGAGGAACTTTTAGACCGATTGGGGAATGACAACAAGATGGTTCGATTGATTACCAATAGAGCTAAAATGGATCCAAAAAGAATCGTTTTTGCGGAAGCAGATCATTTAGATGTTCTTAAAGCAGCTCAAATTGTATTGGAAGAAGGGATTGGTTTTCCAATTTTATTGGGAAATAAAGAAATTATTTTGGAATTAAAAGAAGAATTAGGTTTTGATGCCGATGTTCAAATTATAGATCCAAAAATTAAAGAAGAGGAGCCTAGAAGAAATAAGTTTGCCAAAACCTATTGGAAATCCAGACAAAGACGTGGGATTTCTTTATTGGATGCTCAGAAATTAATGCGTGAAAGAAACTATTTTGCCGCCATGATGGTCAATGAAGGTGAAGCAGATGCGCTTGTCACAGGACATTCCAGAAGTTACCCATCTGTTGTAAAACCAATGTTGCAACTTATTGAAAAAGCTCATGGCGCTTCTCTAGTTGCCACTACAAATATGATGATGACCAGTCGTGGTCCCATGTTTTTATCGGATACCGCCATAAATATAAATCCTTCTGCAGATGATTTAGCTAAAATTGCTATTATGACTGCAAAAACTGCCAGAATGTTCGGAGTGGAGCCAGTAATTGCGATGATATCGTATTCTAATTTTGGTTCTTCTACAAATGAAAGTGCCGCTAAGGTGAGAGAAGCGGTGGCTTATTTGCATAAAAATCATCCTGATATGGTGATTGACGGAGAAATTCAAGCTGATTTTGCTTTGAATCCAGAGATGTTGAAGGCAAAGTTTCCGTTTTCTAAACTAGCAGGTAAAAAAGTAAATACCTTGATTTTTCCTAATCTGGAATCGGCTAATATTACCTATAAACTTTTGAAAGAATTGAATAAGGTAGATTCAATAGGACCTATCATGTTAGGAATGGGGAAACCAGTTCACATATTTCAACTTGGCGCAAGCGTAGAAGAAATGGTAAATATGGCCGCTATTGCAGTGATTGATGCACAAGAAAAAGAGAAGAAAAAGAATAATGTAAATTAGATAGTTCTTTGACGAAAAGAGCATTTAAACAGATGATTTTAGCAAAATTATGTGCTAATTTTATTATATTTGGTGACATATATTATAAAAAATGATTGCACATATACAGGGGAAATTAGTAGAAAAGACACCAACACAGGTAGTTATTGATTGTGGAGGTGTAGGATATCATGTAAATATATCCTTACATACCTACTCTTTACTCCCCAATGCTGACTTTATAAAATTGTATACGCATCTTCAAATAAAAGAAGATGCGCATACTTTATTTGGTTTTGTAGAAAAATCAGAAAGGGAGATTTTTAAATTATTATTATCAGTTTCTGGTATTGGGGCTAGCATTGCCAGAACTATGTTGTCATCATTAGACCCAAAGCAAATTACAAATGCTATCGCATCAGGGGATGTTGTTACGATTCAATCTATAAAAGGAATTGGTAGCAAAACGGCGCAAAGAGTACTACTTGATTTGAAAGAGAAAGTGTTGAAATTGTATGATTTAGATGAAGTTTCTATGTCGCAAAGCAATACAAATCGAGATGAAGCGTTATCTGCTTTGGAGGTACTAGGTTTTGTTCGAAAAACTTCAGAACGAATCGTAGAAAAAATTGTAAAAGAGGATCCAGATGCTTCTGTTGAATCGATTATTAAGAAAGCTTTAAAGAACTTATAAAAGGTACTCAAAACACAGATTATATGCATAAAATTTGTATTTTTTTGCTAGTCATATTTTGTGGTTTTGTATCGCAAGCTCAGGTAACACCAGCCGTTCAGGATACAATTGTAACTGGTTTCTCTACAGGGAAAGTCCAGTTAAAAGATCCTCAAAGTGTTCTCTCCGCTTACACATATGACCCTGTTACCGATAGGTATATTTATACCAATTCTGTAGATGGGTTTTCTATTAACTATCCTATTATTTTAACTCCAAAAGAGTATGAAAGCTTGGTCTTGAAAGAATCTATGCGAGATTATTTCAAGAAGAAAGTAGATGCCATAGACGGGAAAAAAGAAGGTAGTGAAGCAGCTAAAAAAGATTTATTGCCAAGATATTATGTAAAATCAGGACTTTTCGAGTCCATTTTTGGAAGTAATACCATCGATGTAAAACCAACTGGATCTATAGAACTGGATTTGGGAATGCGCTACACAAAACAAGACAATCCTTCATTCTCACCCAGAAACAGATCTAATCTCTCATTTGATTTTAATCAAAGGATAAGCATGAGTTTGATGGGGAAAGTGGGAACACGACTCAATGTAAATGCTAATTACGATACCCAGTCAACATTTGCTTTTCAAAATCTTATGAAGTTAGAATACGCACCTTCAGAAGATGATATTATTCGAAAAATTGAAGTGGGGAATGTAAGCATGCCTTTGAATAGCTCGCTGATTAGGGGAGCACAGAGTTTATTTGGTGTAAAAACACAATTACAATTTGGTAAAACTACTGTCACAGGTATATTTTCGGAACAAAAATCCCAAACCAAAAGTTTAATTGCTCAAGGAGGCGGAACAATTCAGGACTTCGATATGTATGCGCTGGATTATGATAATGACAGACACTTTTTCTTGTCTCAATATTTTAGAAACAAATATGATGCGTCTTTAAAAAATTATCCTTTTATTGATAGTAGAGTTCAGATTTCAAGATTGGAGATTTGGGTTACCAACAAGCAAAATCGTGTAAATACGACCAATAATAATCTAAGAAATATTATTGCGCTTCAGGATTTAGGGGAGGGGCAATTAACAGGTTTAGCAGATAATGAAGTAGTTGTGTTAGATCCTATACCGGGAGATTTTTTTAAAGATCAAATGAAGGATTATCCATCTGATAATTCAAATAACAGATATGATCCAAAATTAATTGATAATGGAGGTTTGCTGAATAATAATATCCGTGAAATTGTAACTTCAAGTTCAGGTTTTACTGGAGTTACCGTAAATGAAGGACAGGACTATTCTAAATTGGAAAATGCCAGAAAATTGAACCCTAATGAATATACTTTTAATAGTCAATTAGGGTATATTTCATTGCAACAACGACTAGCTAATGATGAGGTTTTAGCCGTTGCGTATCAATATACAATTGGAGATAAAGTGTATCAAGTGGGTGAATTTGGTAATGACGGAGTAGATGCAACCGTTGTAACGGGGACTAATCAATCAAATCAGGCAATTATTACACAGAGTTTGATATTGAAAATGCTGAAAAGCAATTTGACCAATGTCAAAAATCCTGTTTGGAACCTGATGATGAAAAATATTTATCAGATTCCAGGTGCTTATCAAGTGAAACAAGAAGACTTCAGATTTAATATTTTATATACGGATCCATCACCTCTAAATTATATTAATATTGTCGCACCGTTACCACAACCGGAAGATTTGGTAACCAGTACCCCTTTGCTGAAAGTGTTTAATTTGGATAAACTCAATTATAATAATGACCCTCAGGCAGGTGGTGATGGTTTTTTTGATTTTATGCAAGGCTTAACCATAGACGCTCAAAATGGGAGAATTATATTTACCACCAAAGAGCCATTTGGAGAACTCTTGTTTGAAAAATTAAGAAGTGATCAGACTGAGAGATATAATGGCGACCCTATTGCAGATTATAATGAGAACCAAAAGAAATACGTGTTCAGAAACATGTATCGTAACACACAATCTGGTGCGTTACAAGACAGTGAAAAGAATAAATTCTTATTAAGGGGGAAATACAAATCCACGGGTGGTGACGGAATACCAATTGGTGCTTTCAATGTTCCCAGGGGTTCAGTTGTGGTTACAGCTGGAGGTCGGGTTTTAGTAGAAGGAGTCGATTATAGTGTGAATTATCAATTGGGGAGAGTTCAAATTCTCGATCCATCTCTTCAGGCTTCAAATACACCTATTGAAGTTTCTTTAGAAAACAATTCTATTTTTGGTCAGCAAACCAGAAGGTTTATGGGTGTAAATGTAGAACATAAAATTTCTGATAATTTTTTGGTTGGAGCGACTTTTTTAAAAATGACTGAAAGACCATTTACCCAAAAATCCAGTTTTGGTCAGGAATCTGTAAATAATACTATTTTTGGATTTAATTCCAATTTTTCTACTGAAGTTCCCTTCTTAACCCGATTAGTAAATAAATTGCCTAATCTAGATACTGATGTGCCTTCTAATCTTTCAGTAAGAGGAGAAATTGCATTTTTGAAACCGGATTCTCCAAAAGCAGATCGTTTTGAAGGGGAATCAACTATATACGTAGATGATTTTGAAGGTTCACAATCGACCATCGACATGCGTTCTCCGTATTCTTGGAGTTTGTCATCGACTCCGGAGAAAAATGCCAGAAGCACTTATGATTTTAATGCCAGTGCTAACGATTTGAGTTATGGTTTTAAAAGAGCCAAGTTGGCATGGTACTCCATAGATCCTGTATTTTATACTCAAAAACCATCTGGAATTTCAAATGAAGAATTATCTTTCAATACTACCAGAAGAATTTTCAGCGAAGAATTATATCCCTTAACGGATATTGCACAAGGACAATCTCAAGTTGTTAATACATTGGATTTAAGTTATTATCCTTCTGATAGAGGTCCGTATAATAATAGTTTGAATGTGTTTACAAACCCGACAGATAATTTTGGAGGGATTATGAGATCTTTAAATTCTACTAATTTCGAACAAGGAAATGTAGAATATATTCAATTTTGGATATTAGATCCTTATGTTGGAAGCGGTGAAATACCCCAATCCAACACAGGTAAAATTTACTTCAATTTAGGTGAAGTGTCTGAAGATGTTTTGAAAGATGGTAGAAAACAATATGAAAATGGACTTGGTCCGGATCAAATACTGGCAAATCCACAGTCGATATGGGGAGATGTACCCGCATCACAATCCTTAATTTATGCTTTTGATACCAATGCAGATAATAGAACCAATCAGGATGTAGGTTTAGATGGTTTGGCTAATGCCAAAGAAGGTGCGATTTACAGTAATTTTGCGTCTGAATCGGATCCAGCGGCAGATGATTATACCTATTATTTGAATGCTTCAGGAAATGTTTTGGACCGATATAAAATGTACAATGGTATAGATGGAAATTCTGCCGTTGATATTAATGATCCCAATAGAGGGGCTTCTACCGTTCCTGATGTGGAAGATATTAATAGAGATAATACTATGAATACGATCAATGCGTATTATGAATACAGTATTGATGTTAAACCTAATATGAGTATTGGACAAAATTACATTACTGATATAAGAAGTACTCAAGTCACATTGGCAAACGGGGCGATTACTGACGCTAGATGGATTCAGTTTAAAATACCTGTTTCGCAACCCGAAAATACTATTGGAAATATTTCCGATTTTAGATCAATTCGTTTCATGAGAATGTTTATGACGGGTTTTAATGATCAGGTAACGGTTCGTTTTGGAGCTTTAGATTTAGTAAGAGGAGAATGGAGAAGATATGCCAATACACTTGATTTTAATGATACAAATATTGCTGATGACAAAACTACTTTAGATGTATTAGCAGTAAATGTTCAGGAAAATAATGAGAGATGTCCTGTGAATTATATCACTCCACCAGGAGTGGTTAGGGAACAATTGTATAACAATAATACCGTTATTAATCAGAATGAACAATCGCTTTCTTTAAGAGTATCAGGAGACGGATTGGAACCGGAAGATTCAAGAGCTGTTTTTAAAAA
The DNA here is from genome assembly GCF_048276375.1 of Flavobacterium sp. ZB4R12. NCBI lineage: Bacteria > Pseudomonadati > Bacteroidota > Flavobacteriia > Flavobacteriales > Flavobacteriaceae > Flavobacterium > Flavobacterium sp. ZB4R12. The sequence continues at coordinate 101,428 of NZ_JBLNKS010000003.1, forward strand.
TGTGAATATAGACATGCGTCAGTTCAAAAAATTAAAAATGTTCTTACACGCGGAATCTTTGCCAAATGAGATTGCGCTTCGTGATAATCAAATGGTAGGTTTTATTCGTTTTGGAAATGATTTTACACAAAATTTTTATCAAATAGAGATTCCCTTAAAAGTTACTGTTCCTTCTTCTGGATCTAGTTCTGATTGTGCTGCTTTAAGTGCCGAAGCTGTTTGGCCTGAAGATAATGAAATAGATTTGTCATTGGCATTATTGACCAAATTGAAGATTCTGGCTATGAGCATTGATCCAAGTACACTTCCACTGGATGGAATTTATTATCAAAATGAAGAAGAGCTTGATCCGTCTTTGGCAAACAAAAATAATAAGTTGAGATTAGGTATAAAAGGAAATCCTAATTTTGGTTTAGCACGAACATTAATGGTTGGTGTAAAAAGTAATGAAACCCATCAAGACATTAAAGGTGAAGTATGGTTCAATGAGCTACGTTTAGCTGATATGGATAATCAGGGCGGGATGGCAGCCGTGTTGAATGTAGATTCGAATTTCGCTGATTTTGCCACGGTTTCTGCCACAGGTAAAAAAAGTACGATTGGTTTTGGAGCATTAGAAGAAGGTCCAAATGAAAGAAATCGTGAGGACACTAAACAATATAATATAGTAACTAATGTCAATTTAGGGAAATTATTGCCTCCAAAATGGGGGGTTAATTTACCGTTCAATTATGCCATTGGTGAAGAAACAATTACTCCGGAATATGACCCTTTTAATCAAGACATCAAATTAAAACAGTTATTGGATAATACGACTGACCAAGCCGAAAAAGATAATATTGAAAGGAGAGCGATTGATTATACGAAACGTCAAAGCATCAATTTTATCGGGGTTAGAAAAGAAAGAAGTCCAGAGCAAAAACAACGTGTTTATGATCCGGAAAATTTCACTTTTTCGCAGTCTTTTAATCAGGTAGAACGTCATGATTTTGAAATAGAGGATTATGTAGATCAACAGGCAAATTCATCTGTTGATTATGCGTATAGTTTTCAGCCAAAACCTGTCGAGCCGTTCAAGAAAACAGCTTTCATGAAGAAAAGTGATTATTGGAAATTACTGAGTGATTTCAACTTTAATTATCTGCCTTCCAATATTTCTTTTAATGCCAATATTATCAGACAGTACAACCGTCAGCAATTTAGACAAGTTGATGTGGAAGGAATAGGTCTTGATCCATTATACAGAAGAAATTTTGCGTTTAATTACCAGTATGGGTTTAATTATAATTTGACAAAATCGTTAAAATTAAATTATACAGCTTCTTCCAGTAATATTGTGAAAAGCTATTTGAACGAAAACAATGAACCTATTGATAGTTTCACAATATGGGATAGTTATTGGGATATGGGAGATCCTAATCAACACATGCAGCAATTGGTTGTGAATTATGAAATACCCATTAATAAAATTCCGCTGTTTAGTTTTATAAAAGCGAATTATTCTTATACAGGTGATTACAGCTGGCAACGTGCGTCTAATGCATTGTCTCAAATAGAAATTGAAGGGAATAGCTATAATTTAGGGAATACTGTTCAAAATGCAAGCTCAAATAATTTGAATGCAACATTTAATATGGATGCACTTTATAAGTATTTGGGGCTAACAAAAAACACAAACAAATCTGCACCTAAACCTAAGGCACCCGCTCCAAAACCTGGGGAAAAAGTTGTGAATACTAATACACAACAAATTGTAAAAAGCAATGAATTTGTAGATGGGTTGAGAGGTATTTTAACCAGCATTAAGAATGTCCAAATGAATTACACTGAAAATAGTGGTACAATTTTGCCAGGATATACACCGGGTGTAGGATTCTTGGGTTCATCAAGACCTTCTTTAGGATTTATTTTTGGAAGCCAAGATGACGTTCGATATGAAGCGGCTAAGAACGGATGGCTTACCAATTATCCTGATTTTAATCAAAATTACTCACAAGTTACCAATAGGTTATTTAAAGCTACAGCTAATGTGGATTTGTTACCTGATTTAAAAATTGATTTGTCATTGGACAGAGCCTATTCCAAAAATTTTTCTGAGCAATATGATGTTACTAATGGGGAATATAATCCACGATCTCCATACAGTTATGGTCTTTTCTCAATTTCTACAGTTTTAATTAAAACATCTTTCTCAACAAGTGATGAAAATGAATCTGTTGCTTTTGAGGATTTTAGAAATAATAGACTTGCAGTTGCTAATCGATTGGCAACACAACGCGGGATAGATATCAACAATCCTGCAAATCTTGATGCTGAAGGTTATCCTTTAGGTTATGGTAAAAATAACCAAGCGGTATTGCTGCCTGCTTTTTTAGCAGCTTATTCAGGAACTAATGCATCGGATGTTTCACTTGGAATTTTTAGAAATTTTCCAATACCAAACTGGGCTGTAAAATATAATGGATTGATGCGTTATGCTTTTTTCAAAAAGAATTTCAAACGCTTTTCCATGCAACACAATTATAGAGCTTCCTATACGATTAATGCGTTTAGGTCTAATTTTGAATATGATAAAACACCAAACGGCGTGGATGCAAGCGGTAATTTTTTCAACAGAACGATTATGTCAAACATCAATTTAGTGGAGCAATTCAGTCCGCTTATAAGAATGGATTTCGAATTAAAAAGTTCATTAAAAGTGCTTACCGAAATAAAGAAAGACAGAGCGTTATCGATGAGTTTTGACAATAATTTATTGACGGAAGTAAAAGGAATCGAATATGTTGTAGGACTCGGTTACCGATTTAAAGATGTGATTTTCTCTTCTAGATTGGCGGATAATCCAACAGGAATTATAAAAAGTGACATTAACTTGAAGGGAGATCTTTCGTATCGAAATAATCAAACGATTGTTCGGTATTTAGATTATGATAACAATCAGTTGGCGGGAGGACAAAATATTTGGTCTTTAAAAATTACTGCGGATTATGCATTCAGTAAAAATTTGACAGCAATTTTCTATTATGATCATTCATTTTCGAAAGCGGTAATATCAACTTCTTTTCCTTTAACAAATATTAGATCTGGATTTACGCTACGTTATAATTTTGGGAATTAATTTTTTTAAAATCTAAACAAGATTTGAATTGAGATTGTTACATTTGTCACCTAAAATTCAATTATCAATTAATAATTATCAATTAGTATTTATATGAACATACCAGCAAATTTAAAGTACACTAAAGATCACGAATGGGTTAGTATTGAAGGCGATATCGCAACAGTAGGAATTACTGATTTTGCACAAAAAGAATTAGGGGATATCGTGTATGTTGAGGTGGAAACTTTAGACCAGACTTTAGAAAAAGATGAAGTTTTTGGAACTGTTGAAGCGGTTAAAACTGTTTCTGATTTGTTTCTTCCATTGTCAGGTGAGATTGTCGAGTTTAATGATGCATTAGAAAACACACCGGAAAGTGTAAATTCAGACCCTTATGGAGCGGGATGGATGATAAAAATAAAGATTGCAAACGAAGCTGAAATAGATTCGTTGCTTTCGAGTGAATCTTACAAAGAGCTTATTGGTGCATAAACAATTCTATTTTTGGGCAGCTTTATCTTGGACAGGATTAATAGTCTTTTTTTGTTTAATTAAATCAAGCGATATTCCTGCTATTCAGATTACGAATTTAGATAAAGTTGTTCATTCCTCTTTTCATTTGGTGTTTACATCGCTTTGGTTTTTATTTTTTAAGAAGCAAATGAATAGTTCAGATGTCTTTAAGCCTTTGATAATATCATTTATGTTTTCCATTTTTTTTGGAATAGCAATTGAAATAGCACAAGCATTATTTACTACAACTAGAAAAGGAGATTTGTTTGATGTTTTAGCAAATTTATCTGGAGCGATTCTCGCTGTTTGTATAATTTTGTTTCTTAATAAATACACTAGCTTAAATAAAGCATGATACAGATTATGGTCCCACTTCGGTGGGATTTTTTATATATAAAAAATGATTTTATTTTTTTTACATTCAAGAATTTATAAAATAAGATTGCATCTTTACGAAGTAGTTATTAATAGTAATTTAAATGTGAATTTAAAATGTATTTTTGCTAATTGGACTTTAATGGTATCATAAAATCACAAGAAAAATGAATATTAAGCAATATTTAGATTCTACTTATTTAAAAACAGCAACACAAGCAGGTCTAAGTGAAGCTGACAATATTATTGTTACTAAAAAATTCATTCAGGAAGCCATCGATGAGCATTTTAAACTTATTATGATTCGGTCTGACATGGTTTCTACAGCAAAAAAAATGATTGTTGATGCCAATTCGAATTTACAAATAGGGACAGTGATTGATTTTCCTGAAGGGAAGTCTAGTGTAGATGAAAAAATTGCTGAAGCAATTCAAGCGATTGAAGACGGAGCTGATGATTTGGATTTCGTTTGTAATTACGAAGCATTCAAAAACGGGGATGTTGATTTGGTTAAAGATGAAGTGCTAAAATGCACGCTATTAGGACTTGAAAATAATAAGGTTGTAAAATGGATTATTGAAGTGGCAGCACTCGATGATAAACAGATTATACAATTGTCTGCTTTGATAAAAAACAGTGTTATTTCAAATTTCACCGAAGAATCGTACCAGTCGGTTTTTGTAAAGTCATCAACAGGGTTTTATAAAACAGAGGATAATTTACCAAATGGCGCTACTATTCCAACCATTATTATGATGTTGGAAAATGCTTCGCCACTTCCGGTAAAAGCAGCTGGAGGAGTAAGGACTTATGAAGAAGCTGTGGAGATGATTCGATTGGGTGTAAAACGTATTGGAACTTCGGGAGCAAAAGCAATTGCGAATGGGCAAAATTCACAAACTGATTACTAAATTCACAAAGAAAACAGCATGAAAAAAGGTTTGTCAACGTTACTTTTATCATTTTATTCATTTTTTATTTATTCGCAAGGAATAAATAATAGTACAGTACAATCGGGTATGTCAGCCGAACGATTTCCTGTTTTTTTGAATTGTGAAAACTTACAATCTAAAGAATTAGAAAATTGTTTTTATTATCAAGTGCAAAATTTTGTATTTCAAAATTTTGAAGTTCCTGAAAACCTTAAGCAAAACAACTTCAAAGGAAGTGTAGAGGTGCTTTTTGAAGTAGATAGTAATGGTGTTTTCAAAGTGATTTATGTAAATGCCATCGATGAGGATTTATTAAAAGAAACTAAACGAGTTTTTGGTGTTTTCCCTAAAATTAAACCAGCAACTTATAATGGGAAACCAACGTATTCTAAATACACAATTGCAATTGCTATTCCATTGAAAAGTCCGGAGCAATTGGCTTCGGAAGCCAATGCTCGAGCAGAAATTTTGCCAAATGAAACAAAACAGCTTACGGAATTAGATAGTATAGTCTATAAAAAGTTCAACAATCCGCAGTTTGAAAGTCATTTGAATATTCCTTTTTCGCACAGTTACTATGCTCAGTTTGACGCTTCTTTAAATCAAGTGGGCAGCAACAATCATACGGCATCAAAACCGTATACTTATGTAGAAGTTTCAAAGTATTACGACCTTAAAGCTGTAAATGATAAACTTAAGAAGCATGTTTCCGGCTGGTGGACCAGAAAATTATGGAATGAAAATACGGTTGAAATTCAAGGTGATGGATATTGGTTTACTTTGAATCCTATATTGGATTTACAAGTTGGTAAAGCATCTCAAACGGAAGCAAATTACACTTATATAAATACGCGTGCAATCAATTTTCGTGGTGGATTAGGAAAGCAGCTTAATTTTACGACTACAGTTTTTGAAAGTCAGGGAAGATTTGCGGATTATTTTAATCGTTATGCAGAATCGATAAAGCCTGCAGGTGGAAATCCTGCGATTATTCCGGGTATGGGAATTGCCAAAGATTTTAAAACGGATGGGTATGATTTCCCTTTGGCGGAAGCTAATATAACTTTTGCACCTAGTAAATACGTCGATTTACAATTGGGTTATGGAAGAAATTTTATTGGGGATGGATACCGTTCTTTATTAGAAAGTGATGGGGCTAGTCCGTATCCCTATTTTAAATTGAATACTAATTTTTGGAAAATAAAATATACCAATACTTACATGTGGCTGAAAGATGTTCGACCTGAGGTTACACTCGAAAGAACCTATGCTACAAAGTTTATGGCAAACCATTATTTGAGCTGGAATGTGTCAAATAAATTGAATCTTGGTTTCTTTGAATCGGTAATTTGGACTAATACGAATGATAGAGGATTTGATGTGAGTTTTGTAAATCCAATTATTTTTTATCGTTCGGTTGAATTTGCTTCTTCTGCAAGAACTGGAAATGCGGTTTTAGGCTTGGCGTATAAATACAAATGGAATAATCAGATAAACCTATACGGACAATTTATACTTGATGAATTTTCTCTTGGAGACATTAAAGAAAGGGATAATAGTTGGAAAAATAAATATGGTTATCAGTTAGGAGTTAAGTATTACAATGCTTTCAAAGTGGATAATTTAGTATTGCAGTTAGAATATAATCATGTGCGTCCTTATGTATATTCTCATAGTGTTCCCATCACAAATTACGGTCATAACAACCAAAGTATAGGGCATCAATGGGGAGGAAATTTCAAGGAGTTCATCGCGATAGCCCGTTATCATAAAGACAGGTATTTTGCTGATGCAAAAATAACTGTGGGTACTCGTGGATTGGATTTTGATACTACAGAAGACAGTTTTAACTATGGAGGGAATATTTATAAGGATTATGATGAAAAGAGAGCGTTAAACAGCGGTGTAAAAGTAGGTCAAGGAAATAAAACGGCTGTTTTTATTACAGATATACAGGCAGGATATTTGATAAATCCAGCAACCAATCTAAAACTTTTCGGAAGCTATATTTATAGAAATTTTGATCCAACAAAGAACACGGCAACTACTTTTACAGAAAGCACTAATTGGTTTACTTTAGGAATACGTTCCGATGTTTTTAACTGGTATTTTGATTATTAGCATCAGTTTTATTTCTAAAAGAACTTTCTTATGAATTGTTTTTTGACAAATACAAAGTAAAGGCAGATTTGCAATCTAAAGACCCACAAAGTTGAGCCAAACATAATCAAACAAAAAAGCAACTCGTAAAAAGAGTTGCTTTTGTTGTTTAGTAATAATGGTCTTTTAGGGAATAAACTTTTAGAATATTGTTTTCAATTTGATAAACGTAACGGTGTTCTTCGGTAATTCTGCGAGACCATTTGCCGGAAAGATGAAATTTTAAAGCTTCGGGCTTTCCGATTCCTTTTTCAGGGTTTCGCAAAATAGCTTCCGTAAGTTTGGCAATCTTTTTTAAATTTTGTTTGTTACCTGTTTTAATCCAAAAGGCTAAATCTTCTTGGGCTTTCGGCAGATGGACTATTTCCATAGACTGTTCAATTCTTCCATTGTCACCTTTTTGCCTTTTCCAGCTTTGTAATCGATGTCTCCTTGTATAATTTTTTCGACAAACTCAGGATTATAGGGTTTTTCTTTAGAAATTTCAAACTTGATTTTTAAAGCTTTCATAATGGCTTTTATGGCTTCAATTTGTGAAGCATCTTCAGTATATGCCGTGATATTAATTGTTTGCATAATTTCAAATTTTAAGATGCATAAACTTATTTTACAATACAAAGATAAACAAAAGCCGTGGTTTTTTTGCACATTATTTTTATTTGCCAAATCCCTTTTGATAAGTTACTTTTGCAAAAGTTTTTACAGAGCAAATAAACAGTAGCATTGGACGCAACACAAAATACCCTTTCATTAAAATCTATTTACATTGATTTCCGCGAAATAACCAAAGCGCGCCTCGCTGTTAGCGTTGTGTTTTCGTCTGTTGCGGGTTTTATGCTTGGGATTTATGATATTCATTCTTTTAGTTGGATGACATTGTTGAAACTAGCGATTGGGGGGTATTGTATGGTGGGTGCTTCTAATGCTTTTAATCAGGTTATCGAAAAAGATTTAGATGCTTTGATGGATCGAACGAAAAATCGTCCCGTTCCAGCAGGTAGAATGTCTCGAAGTACGGCTTTGATTATCGCAAGTCTTCTTACCATTATTGGGATCGTCTTGCTTTATACGATTAACCCAAAAACGGCGATGTTTGGTGCGATTTCAATATTTCTTTATACGAGTGTTTACACACCTTTAAAAACCATGACATCCTTGTCTGTTTTTGTAGGTGCCTTTCCGGGAGCAATCCCTTTTATGTTAGGTTGGGTTGCGGCAACAGGAGAGTTTGGGATAGAGGCAGGGACGTTGTTTTTGATACAGTTTTTTTGGCAATTCCCTCATTTTTGGGCTATTGGATGGTTTTTGTATGAAGATTATGAAAAAGCTGGTTTCTTTATGTTGCCTACCGGAAAAAAAGATAAAGGAACAGCTTTACAAATTATTTTATATACAGTTTGGCTTATTATAGCTTCGCTGATACCGGTTTTGGGTTATACAGGTCGTTTATATATTACCCCGGTAACAGCAATAGTTGTGTTTTTGCTAGGTGTTTGGATGCTTTATTATGCAGTGCAATTATACAAATTAAGAACCGCAAAAGCAGCAAGAACCTTGATGCTGGTAAGCGTTTCTTATATTACATTGTTGCAATTAGTTTATATATTTGATAAATTTTTAAGATAGTTATGGAAATGACAATGACAACAGACGAACATGAATCTAGAACAGCGCGATCATATAAATTGATATTGCTGTTTGCCATGGCCAGTATGACCATGATGTTTGCAGGACTTACAAGTGCATTCGTAGTAAGTAAATCCAGAGCCGATTGGTTAAAGGATTTTCAATTACCGACAGCATTTTATTATAGTACTTTAGCAATCATAGGATGCAGTGTGACGTTTCATTTGGCTAAAAAAGCCATTCAAAAAAACAATCAAAATGCAACTACTAAATTTCTTTTTGCTACTTTAGCATTGGGAATATTGTTTATAATTTTGCAATTTGTAGGTTTTGGACAAATAGTGGAAAATGGCTATTATTTCACAGGAAGCGGAAGCTCAATCACGACTACTTTTTTATACGTTGTAACGGTTGTGCACATGATTCACCTTGCTGGGGGCGTAATTTCACTTCTAATTGTAATTTATAATCATTTTAAACAAAAATACAATTCAACTCAAACCCTTGGAATTGAACTAGGTGCGATGTACTGGCACTTTCTTGATATATTATGGGTTTATTTGTTTTTGTTTTTATATTTCTTTAAATAAGAAAAAAACGTAAATTTGGGAACTTTTTAACGAATAACTTTTATGGAAGCGACAGTTACTACTGCAAATAGTGAAGAAAAAACTTGGGGAGGCGGCAATGAGCCAATGGGAGCAAGTTATGGCAAATTGATGATGTGGTTTTTTATCGTATCAGATGCCTTAACGTTCTCTGGATTTCTAGCGGCGTATGGTTTTTCTAGATTTAAATTTATTGAAACATGGCCTTTGGCCGATGAAGTGTTTACTCACTTTCCATTTATGCATGGCGTGTCCGCTCCAATGTATTATGTGGCATTAATGACTTTTATTTTGATTTTTTCATCTGTAACAATGGTTTTGGCTGTTGATGCAGGTCATCAAATGAAAAAAAATAAAGTTGTTATTTATATGTTTTTAACCATTATCGGAGGTTTGATTTTCGTAGGATCTCAAGCTTGGGAATGGAAAAATTTCATAAAAGGTGAATATGGTGCAATTGAAACAAAAGGAGGTAGTTTACTTCAGTTTGTTGATAAGGAAGGACACCGAGTGGCTCTTGCTGATTTTGCGGCTACTTTGCCGGAAGAAAGAGAACAATTGACTCGAAATAAAGGGAAATGGTTTATGAATGAGTCTAGTTTGCCTTCTTATTCTGTAGCCGAAGTTCAGGCAGGTTTCAAAGCTCATCCTGATCTTTTGATCAGAACTGAGGTGATAACGAAAGAAAAACATAAAACAATTCTTTCTAGAGAAGAATCTGAATTGAGGTTAAGCCAAGCCAGCTATGTAGTGGAAGGTGCGAACTTAACCAGAAACGAATACGGAAGTAAATTATTCGCAGATTTCTTTTTCTTTATAACAGGATTCCACGGTTTTCACGTATTTTCAGGAGTAATAATAAATATTATTATATTTTTTAATGTATTAATTGGAACTTACGAAAAAAGAAAAAGCTATGAAATGGTAGAAAAAGTGGGGCTTTACTGGCACTTTGTCGATTTAGTTTGGGTATTTGTATTTACAGTTTTCTATCTCGTTTAATTTTCAAAAAAGTAATTATCATGTCACACGAACACGTATCTAATACAGGTAGAATCTGGAAAGTTTTCGGAATATTATCTGCCGTAACAATAATAGAAGTTTATCTTGGTATTTTGAAACCAGATTTTCTCCACATGAACAGTTTTTTAAGTATGAATTTACTTAATTGGATATTTTATGCTCTTACCATTTTTAAGGCATACTATATTGTATGGGCTTTTATGCACATGGAAGGTGAAAAAAGTACTTTAAGAAGTGCAGTTGTTTTTCCCGTAATTTTTCTGATATTATATTTGCTCTTCATTCTTTTGACCGAAGGGAATTATATTTATGAGGTTTTTAAAAATTCTACTATTAAATGGAATTTTTAACAAGATATTAATTCAAAAAAAGGGTACGCATTGCGTACCTTTTTTTTTATTTTTGTACTTTAAATTTTATCATTACAATGAAAAAAAATATTGTTCTATTTGTCCTTTTCATTTTGCCTATAGTTGCTTATCTTTTTTTTGCTTCGGGTGTAAATAGTTTTACAAAATTACCTGTTATAACTCCAAAAACTGCTGATTTTGGTAAATGGAAATCTCTAGACGGAAAAAAAATCAGTTTAGACGGAAAAGTCACTATTCTTGGTTTTTCAGGTACTGAACTTTTGAAAAACAGAGGAAATTTTTTCAATCTAAATCAAAAAATTTATCAAAGGTATCATGACTTCAAAGATTTGCAATTTGTTGTAATTTGCCCTGTCGGAACTGAAAATGATGCTAAAAAAGTGATTGATGCTTTAGCTGCTTTTACCGATGTTTCTCAATGGCATTTTCTTTTCACCTCTCCTCAGGAGATTAATACTTATTATGATCAATTAAAACTGGTAGGGGAACTTGATGGGAATTTAGGTACACCAAACGTATATATAATTGATAAAGAAAGAAATCTTAGAGGAAGAAAACTGGTGAAGGATTATAAAGAAGGTTATAATACGTTTCATCCGGCAGAGTTAAGTAACGAAATGTTAGATGATTTTAAAGTTATTCTTTATGAATATCGTGCTGCTCTTAAAAAAAATAATAATGCCACCAGAAAAATTTAATTTTTAATTTATGCTTAAAAATAAATCATACATAGGAATTTCATTTATTGTATTAATTTTCGGAATTTATGCTGTACCTAAAATAATAGATAAAATTCAAAATAACGAAGTTGTAAGGGGGGATCGACTGGATAAAGTCAATCCGACAACTAAGGGAGATGAGAAATTAGTCAAAATTGGTCCGGCACCAAAATTCGAATTAGTAAACCAGGATAATAAAAAGATAACTAATGAGACTTACAAAGGAAAAGTGTATGTTTTGGAGTTTTTCTTTTCAACGTGCCCGACAATTTGCCCAAAAATGAATGCAAGTATGTTGGCTATTGAAAAGAGTTTTTTTGGGAATCCTAATTTTGGAATTGTTTCTATTACAATAGATCCTTTAAATGACACGCCGGAAGTGTTGAAAAAGCATGCTGCTCTTTTAGGTGTTAAATCTTCAAATTGGAATTTTTTGACCGGAGATAAAGCCTATATTTTTGATTTAGCCAATAAGGGGTTTAACCTTTATGCGGGTGAAAACGCTAAGGTGACGGGGGGGGTTGAGCATTCGGGATTATTTGCCTTAATTGATAAAAATGGTAATATTCGTTGCCGAAAAGATGATTTTGGAAACCCGATTTTATATTACGATGGTTTAGATAAAAAAGGAGTAAGAAACATTCAGCAGGATATCAATATATTATTAGAAGAATAAAAATGGAAGATAATTCATTAGAACAAAAATTTAGTAAGTTTATAATCATTGTATCAATTGTGATTCCGGTTGTAGTCGCGATTCTTTTTGGAGTGAAACTAAAAGATTTTGGCTACAATGTTGAGCCGCTTTCTTTTTTACCTCCAATTTACGCTACTATCAATGGAATGACGGCTCTTGTTTTAATTGCCGCTGTACTTGCCATTAAAAACGGAAAAAGAATACTTCATGAAAGATTGATGACTTCAGCAATTGCTTTATCTATAGCTTTTCTTGTTATGTATGTTGCGTACCACATGACTGCTGATTCTACAAAATTTGGTGGTGAAGGGACAATTCGATATGTTTATTTTTTCATTTTAATCACGCACATCATTTTATCCATTGCTATTATTCCAATGGTTTTAATAACTTATGTTAGAGCATTATCGCAAAAATTTGATACCCATAAAAAGATTGCCAAAATCACTTTTCCAATCTGGTTGTATGTTGCTGTTACCGGAGTAGTTGTTTACTTAATGATTTCACCATATTATGTATAGAAAAGAAAGTGTTCAGTGTTCAGTTTTTAGTGTTCAGTATTCAGTGCTAAACATGAAAAATTTACTTTTTGTTTTTTGTTTTTTGTTTTTTGAAGTTGCTTCCTATGCACAATGTGCTATGTGTCGTGCAGCATTGGCTAGTGAAGGCAATACAGCGAAAGCGGCAGCTGTCAATGACGGAATCGTTTACTTAATGGTAATTCCTTATATTCTAGTTGGGGCTATTGGTTATGCTATCTATAGAATGAAAAAGAAGAAAGCCTAAGGGTTAAAAATTTAAAAAAACAACCCAAATTCCATTTTATCTGAATGGCTCCCTCCCCTTCGGGGAGGGTTGGGGAGGGGATCTCTATTTTAAACCATCTACCGATACATTTACAGTTCCTTTTACTTGTATAAAGGCAATGATAGCCTGATTTGTTAGTTCAATTTTTTGAAATTGAATATCTTCCATTTTTCCATTTACATAAACACCTGGCATGGGCGAATAATTCTTCAAATAATTTACCATGCTTTGTTTTCCTTCGTCTAAATTTGGTTTTATAGAGTAGCGACAACTTTGCTGAATTTTTTTTAAAATTAATCCTTGAGCAAGCCAGTTAGCAGTGCGCATTAATTTATTCTTTGTGTCTAAGGCATAATCCAATTTGTCAAAAAATACTTCTTTGGTTTGTTCGTTGTATTGTGGAAATCCAGCCAGATAAATAGTTCCGTCAACAGATCCCAATACATCCAAAGCAATTATCATTTTGCCGTTTTTATGCCAAATAGCTACGTTTTGCGCTTTAATTTTCTTACTTCCTGAGCCAAATTCCTGTCCAGAGAAATTTTTGGTCATTATTTTTGAAGCTTCTTGATAGGTAGAAACTGCAACAATATTTGCTGTCATTTCTTCCGGGATTTTTGTGACGGGTTTCAGAACGATTTTGTTTTTGTTAAATTTAGATTCTGGTTGTCGTCCTATCAATGTTTCCATGTTGCATTTCATTCCCATTCCCAGTATGAAAGTGTCGTTTTTTAGTTTGGCGCTGGTAGAATAAATTTCAATAGGAACAATTCGAAGCCAACTTTCATACGTATTACTCATTTGAAAAGGAGTGCAAATTTTTTCTAATGCGGAAAGAACATTAGGTTTAAAGTCCATAGATTTTGCTATAGCATCATCAATCTTTTTTTCGATTTTCGATTTAAAAAGTTTTATACCAGGATTAATTAAATAAGTGACGGGCATATTTTTTCCAAAAACGGTCATTGTTGGACTTTCATTCCAATCTAATGATTTTAATTCGGTTTTTGTGTTTAATTTCCAATTGATTAAATCCACATCACTTATCAAAGTCACAACGCCATCAAGGTTAAATTCTTTAGTGTTGTATAATTCCACACCCAATTTTTTTGCGCCGATTCTATATTTTATTATAGCCTTCAATGGCAAAATCGTTTTTATTTTTTCTCCTGCCCCGAAGCTTCGGGATCCGTTATCATTCGTGATAGTGATTGGTGCTTGTTTCCAAACTTTCATTTCAATATCATCATCTTCAATGTTGTTATCCTCATAGATTAATCCGTTTAAGAGTGAATTAGTTTGGTTCTCAATATCCTTTAATTTTATGCTAATTGGTAAATTAATAAAAGAAGGTATGTTTTCGTAAACTAAGGGAATAGCATCATCTGGTTCGGGTTTTAATGTAGCTATTTTTTGAGATGTGGAACAACCGGAAGTCAACACAATAAGAAGGGTAATCAGTAAGACTGAAAAGGATTTTAGCATTTTATTTTAGTTTAAAAGAGCAAAATTAACAAAAGAAATATATTTTTAGGATTTTTTGTAACAAATGGTAATTTTCAAAGTCTAATTGTTTTTATAACTGATTTATGGGTGAAATATTTCATATTATTCCATGGCTCTTTATTAGAAAAAGTTAAATTTGTTTAGCAGTGATACTGCACTTTTATTCAAAATATATGAAAAAAAGAAGTTTTTTTAGTTTAATTCTAATGTTAGTTTGTAGCATAACAATTCAGGCGCAATCTAAAAATTGGGCCTTGGAAGAATGCATAAAATATGCCATACAAAACAACATTTCAATCAAACAAACCGAATTAGATTCTAAAACGGCAGCTATTGATAAAAAAGGCGCGATAGGAAATTTTCTTCCATCTTTAAATGTCAATGCTTCTCACTCTTGGAATATTGGTTTGAATCAGGATATTACAACAGGACTTCTGCGCAATCAAACTACTCAGTTTACCTCCGCTGGTGCAAATGTCGGTGTAGATATTTACAAAGGTTTGCAAAATCAAAACAACCTTCGTAAAGCCAATCTTTCGATAGTTGCAGCGAAATATCAATTGCTTAAAATGCAGGAAGATGTCGCACTGAATGTTGCTAATTCTTTTTTGCAAGTGCTGTTTAATAAGGAAAATCTAAAAGTACAAAAAGAACAATTGGCTATTAATGAAAAACAGTATGCCCGTTCGCAAGAATTAGTAAACGCAGGATCTATTCCGCGTGGAGATTTATTAGATATAAAAGCCACAGTAGCTTCAAACAACCAAAATGTTATTGCTGCAGATAATGCTGTATTAATTTCAAAATTGAGTCTAGCCCAATTATTACAATTAAAAGATTTTGAGAATTTTGATATAATTGATGGGACTTCCGCTAAAGATGAAAATAATATTTTGGCTCAAACCCCAACTGTTATTTATGATAAGGCTAAAGAAGGTAGAACAGAATTAAAAATTGCCAAAACCAATTTGGAAATTGCCGAGAAAAATGTTGCTATTGCAAAAGGGGCTTTTCAACCGACACTTCAAGGGTTTTATAGTTTCAATAGCCGTGTATCGTATGCAGACGTTCCTCAATATGACCCTATTACAGGAACTATAATTGGAGCTCAAAAGCCTGATCCTTTTTGGACTCAATTTAGTGACAACAAGGGACAATCTTTTGGTGCTCAATTGTCAATTCCAATATTTAATGGATTTTCAGCAAAAAATAATGTAGAGCGTTCCAAAGTGAGTTTAGAAAAATCAAAAATCGCATTAGAACAACAAGAATTGGATTTGCAGAGAAATGTTTATACTGCTTTCACGGATGCTAAAGGGGCGCTAAATGCTCATGAATCTTCAGTTGTAGCATTAGAGTCAAGACAAGAAGCCTATAATTATGCCAAAGAAAAATATGCAGTGGGGTTGATGAATTCTTTTGATTTCAACCAATCACAAACCTTACTCACTAATGCACAATCAGAGGTTCTTAGAACGAAATACGATTATATTTTTAAAATCAAAATTTTAGAATTCTATTTTGGAATTCCAATCATTAAAAACTAGATTATTATGTCAAAAAAAACAATTTATATCTTAATTGGTAGTGCTGTGGTACTTATTGCATTATTGATAGTGCTTTCAAAAAAAGGAATTATAGGAAATAAAGATAAAGGGAAAGAAGTAGAAATAGCCCAAGTTGATGCAACTACAATTGTTGAAACCGTTTCGGCTACAGGAAAAATTCAACCTGAAATTGAAGTTAAAATATCTTCTATGGTTTCTGGTGAAATTATTTCATTACCTGTGAAAGAAGGACAAGTAGTAAAAAAAGGAGATTTATTGGTAAAGATAAATCCTGATTTGTATACTTCGGGATTAAATAGAACAGTTGCTAATTTGTCTGGAACTAAAGCAGGTTTGAGTCAGGCAGATGCCTCTTTTAAAGAAGCCAAAGCAAGTTATGACAGAAATAAAACTTTGTTCGATAAAGGAATTATTTCCAGATCAGATTGGGATAAATCTATCGCTTCTTTTGAGGTTGCAAAAGCGGCCAAGCAAACGGCTTATTTTAATGTAAGAAGTGCTTCTGCTTCAGTAAATGAAGCTCAAGATAATCTTGGGCGAACAATTATTTATGCACCTGCTGACGGGACTGTTTCGGTACTTAATGTTGAGTTAGGTGAACGTGTATTGGGAACCCAGCAAATGGCTGGAACCGAAATATTGAGAGTTGCGAATCTAAATAACATGGAAGTTGAAGTTGATGTAAATGAAAATGATATTGTAAAAATAAAAGTAGGTGACGAAGCAAAAGTTGAAGTTGACGCTTATTTGAAAAAACAATTTAAAGGGATTGTGACAAGCATTTCTAATTCGGCGAGTTCTTCTTTGACCGCTGACCAAGTAACTAATTTTAAAGTTAAAGTAAGAATACTTAAAGAATCATATCAAGATTTATTAAAAGGAAAACCAGATGCATATTCTCCTTTTAGACCAGGAATGACGGCAACAGTTGATGTTATTACCAAAACAAAAAAGAATGTATTGTCTGTGCCAATAAGTTCAGTTGTAGTAAAATCAGATACAGCTGCAGTTAAGGAAATAAAAATTGAGGATCCTAAATCCGATGAGAAAAAAGCAGCACCTAAAAGTGATAAGAAATTTGAATGTGTTTTTGTAAAAGTAGGTGATAAAGCTAAAATAAGAATCATTAAAACCGGAATTCAGGATGATACTAATATTGAAGTTTTAACTGGACTTAAAAAAGGAGATGTCGTTATTACGGGTCCTTACACTACAGTTTCTAAGGAGCTTAATTCTGGAGATAAAGTAACATTAAAAACAGAAAAAGATAAAGAAGAAAGCAAGAAGTAATACATAAAGTACATATATTTGAAAATCACAATCATAAATTTTATTTTATGATTGTGATTTTCACATTAAAAATAAAAATATAAAATTGGATTATATACTTAACATCGAAACCGCAACTAAAAACTGTTCTGTTGCTCTTGCAAAAGAAGGAAAAACGATTCTGTGCAAAGAAATTGCTGAAGAAGGGTATTCTCACGCCGAACGATTACATGTTTTTATTGAAGAAATTATACAAGAAGCAGGAATTACTTTTAAAGATTTAGTCGCTGTTGCGGTAAGTCAAGGTCCCGGGTCTTATACGGGATTGCGAATAGGAGTTTCTGCCGCAAAAGGGCTGTGTTTCGCTTTAGGCATACCTTTGATAGCTATTGATACCTTGAAAACATTAGCTTCTCAGGTTAAAGTTTCAAATGGCTTGATTATTCCAATGATTGATGCCAGAAGAATGGAAGTGTACAGCGCTGTTTTTACCCCTAATTTTGAAAATAGGAGAGCAACTTTGGCCGAAATCATTACTGAAAATTCATTTGAAGATTTTCAGGAAATACTTTATTTTGTGGGAGATTGCGCAGAGAAGTGCAAAACAGTTCTGACTAAAGAAACTTTTGTTTTTTTAGATGAAATCAAGTTTCCTTCGGCAAAGGAAATGAGCTTGTTAAGTTTTGAAAAATACAAAATAAGCGACACGGTAGATGTCGCTTATTTTGAACCGTATTATTTGAAAGATTTTATGATTACTACCTCAAAGAAATAAGATACTTAAATTAAGAATTAGCCTTGGATGATTCTCTTACATAAGGTTGAATGACAATTCCGGCAGTATCAAATGCTAGTTTACAGCTTTCTAAAGTTTCAGAAAAAACAACACCAAAATCTTCGTTATTTGCCCATGGTCTAACTGCAAGTTGGATGGCGTTATCAGTCAAATTCTTTACAGAAACTTCAGCACTTGGAGTTTTTAGTATTTTGGGGTTACTGTTTAAAACGGTAGTAATTATATCTTTTGCTTTTTTAATATTGGTATCGTAGGAAATGGCAATTGTCAAATCGGCTCTCCTGTATCCTTGTAAGGAGTAATTGATAATAGTGCCATTTGATAAAGATCCATTTGGGACAAAAATAGTTTGATTGTTAGCCGTAATTAATTTGGTTACAAATATTTGTATTTCGCTTACTGTTCCAATAACGCCTTGCGCCTCAATTGTATGACCAGCCTTAAATGGTTTGAAGAGAATAATCAGCATTCCCCCTGCAAAATTAGATAAAGAACCTTGAAGCGATAAACCTACTGCAAGTCCCATTGCGCCAAGAATAGCTACAAAAGAAGAAGTTTCTATTCCTAGTTTTGAGATAAAAGTCACAAATAATAATACTCTTAAAATCCAAAGCAATATATCGGCAAGAAATTTTGTTAATGTAGGGTCTAAATCCCTTTTTATCATTATTTTTCTAATGAATCTATTGATAAGTCGAATCGTGTAAAGGCCTGCAAATAAAATTACAAAGGCAGAAATTATTTTTGGGGAATAATCAATTAATGCTTTTACAAAAGTATTGGCATAATCAGTAAGTTGATTAGGATTTAAGTTCATTTTTTGAGTAATAAAAAACCCTCTCAAAAGAGAAGGTTAAATTTGAAGTGCAAAAATATAAATAAATTATTTTTATATCAATTAATCGGCGTCTTCTTCTATTTTATTTATGGTTTTCTTGGCAATTTCTTTTGCTTCAGCATCTGCATCACTTGCAAATGCACTCGCTTTTTCAGAAATAGTTTCAGTAGTTTCCGAAACTGCAGTTTTTGTTTCAGTTGCTAAATCTTCAGCTTTCTCTGCAGTTACGCCAGCTTTTTCTTTTATGGTTTCCATAGTTTCCGAAGCTACTGCTTTGGTTTCAGTTGCTACCTCTTCAACTTTATCTGCAGTTACGCCAGTTTTTTCTTTTACAGTTTCTACCATTTTTCCTAAAACATCACTTGCTGTTTCCTTAGCCTGACCAGTAAAATCCTCTACTTTCGCTATGATTGGTGCAGCTGTTTCTTTTACTTTGTCAAATGTCTCTTCCGCAAAAGTTTCTGCTTTTTCTAGATATGGGGATGTGGTTTCTTTTACTTTCTCAAATGTTTCTTCGGCAAATGTTTCCGCTTTTTCAATATAAGGTGCAGCAGTTTCTTTTGCTTGTTCAAAAGTTGTTTCCGCTTTGTCTGCTAATTCGCTGGCTGTTTCTTTGGCTGAGCCAAACAAATTTTTAAAAAATGAAGATAGTCCCATGGTGTTTATGTTTAATTAGACTTACAATATTAAGCAATTTTTTCTAAGAATGCTTTATTAAACCATTAATAATTTGCTGAAAATCAGTGTTTGATGCTGAATATATTTGTTTTTGACAAGCATAAAATAGTGTTTCGTCGTTTTTAAACGGTGAAGCTAAAAATAGAAGATTTGATGTTTTTTGGGTTACTGCCAAAACAATATTCGGGATATACATGCTGTTTATTTTTGCACAATACTCTGAAGCTAATGCTCCACAAAGGGTCAATTCTTTTTTTTGCCAAATAATTTGAAGCTAAATCTAAGCTTTCCAATTAACAGGATTGTTGGCGTTGTAATAAATAGAGGCAGGTTTTTAAATTTAGTTCGTTCATTGGGATTGTTTTAGCCCAGATTACTTCACTTAATCCACATTTTCATCGGAGTTCAGTGAACTTCGTTTGAAGTGGAAATCCTTTCTAGTCCAGAACTTGTTTCAGGATACTGAAACAAGTTCTGGACTAGAAAGATTGTAACGTATAGCTGGAAATAGCTCCTAAAATAAATTATAAATAAAAAAAGCGTCTCAAATGAAACGCTTAAATTAATTGGGTCAAATTAAGCTATTCGAGTTCGAAAGTTAATTTTAAATTTACTCTATATTCTGTGATTTCTCCTCCACTTACGGCTGCACTATGGTCTTTAATGTATACCGAACGGATGTGTTTTACGGATTTTGCCGCCTTCGCAACTCCTTTTCGAGCTGCATCTTCCCAACTTATATCTGAGCTGGAAAGTATTTCAATTACTTTTAATACTGACATAATTTCTATTTGTTAAGTTAAAGATTAAATGTACCTATTTTATTTAAAATTTCAATTTAAAATGGCAATTATTTTCATCTAACTATAACATTATCAGTTAAGTGTGTGTTTTGTTTATGCATTTATCGCTTCCACTTTAATTCCTTCGTCGTTCAGCATACTTTTCAGCATATTTTCTATACCACTTTTCAAAGTGAATGTTGATGACGGGCAACCACTACAAGCGCCTTGCAAAATTACTTTTACGGTTTTATCAGTTTCGTTATAAGAGTCAAATGCAATATTACCTCCGTCAGCTTGTACGGCTGGTTTTACATATTCCTCTAATATGTTGATGATTTGTTGTGAAGTGACATCCAGATTGTCAAATTCTTTTGCTTTAGTATTTTCTTCAGCTGTTACGGCTTCAATAAAATTTTCATCTAAAACGGTTCCTCCGTTTTCGATATATTGTTTAATGAAACTTCTTATTTCTAAGGTGATTTCCTGCCAGTCATTGATTTCATATTTGGTTACGGAGATGTAGTTTTCGTCAATGAAAATTTCTTTTACGTAAGGAAATTTGAAGAGTTCTTTTGCCAATGGCGAAGCACCAGTTTGATCAATATTTTTGAATTCAATAGCATTTTTGGTCAACATTTTGCTCACCACAAATTTCAAAGCAGCTGGATTTGGAGTTGTTTCTCCATAAACCGTAATGGGCTGTTTTTTAGTTTTGTTTTCATCTATTGTTATGATTGTTCCGCCATCATTTACAAATTTCTCTATTTGTTCTGCCACTGCATCTTTTACATCTTCCCATTCTACAATGCTATATTTCTCGATAGCAATGAAGTTTCCCGAGATATAAATTGTTTTTACGAATGGCAAGTAAAACAATTGTTGTGCAAGAGGGGAAGATTTAGCCTCATCTATATTTTTGAATTCGAAACTCTCATTTTGAGTAATGAAATCCTGAAATTCAAATTTTAATATAGTAGGGTTTTGTGTTTCTTTTATGGTAACTTTTGTCATGATCTTTGTAAATTTTTACAAATTTAGTAAAGTTATTTTCTACGAATAGCTATATTTGAATTTTAATAAAATAAATTAACAGAAATTTAGTTATTAACTAGGTATTTATACCTTTCATTGAGTCAGCAATCATCTTTATATAATAGTATTTCTATGTATAACAAAATTAAATTTTTTGCGGTCCTATTTTTTGTGTATCAATATTCTTTTTCACAAGAAGGAGTTGCAGTTTATTCTGATTACTTATCAGATAATTATTATTTAATCCATCCTTCAATGGCTGGAGCTGCAAATTGTGCAAAAATTAGACTTACTGCACGGAAACAATGGTTTAGTCAAGAGGATGCACCAGAACTTCAGACGTTAAGTTTTAATGGAAGAGTGGGGGAAAAAGCAGGAGCGGGGATTATTCTTTTTAATGATAAAAATGGGTATCACTCTCAAAAAGGGATAAAACTTACGTATGCGTATCATCTTATGTTTTCCAGAGATGAAATTGATTTGAATCAATTGTCTTTTGGTATTAGTGCTGGATTGATTCAAAGCCAACTGGATGAAACGGAGTTTAGGCAGTCTGGGGATTTCGATCCAATTATTAATGGAACTATTGTGCAAAAAGATTCTTACTTTAATTTTGATATTGGAGCATCCTATAATTATTTAGATTTTTATGTTCATGGGACGGTTAAAAATGCGATTGAAACCAGAAGAGATATTTACACTGAATATGAAAGTGATAATTTAAGAAAATATTTATTGAGCGCTGGTTATGTTTTTGGAAACAGAGAAAAAATATTATGGGAACCATCGATTTTATTTCAACTTGTAGATAAGACGAAAGAAAAATCGATTGACTTTAATGTTAAAGCATATAAAAGTATGGATTTCGGAAAACTTTGGGGAGGTTTGTCTTACCGTCGAAGTTTAGACGGAGCTGAATATACTGATGGAGCTGGAGTTTCTAAACAAAAACTTCAATATATTACTCCTATAGTTGGAGTCAATTTTAATAATTTTATGCTCGCTTATACGTATTCAAATGTATCGGGCCCTGTAAAATTTGATAATGGAGGATTCCATCAAATTACTTTGGGAATCAATTTATTTTGCAAGGCTGAAAAATACGAATGTTACTGTCCAGCAATCAATTAATTTACTCTATCCATGTTGATTAAATCTGTTAACGGAAAATCGCCTTCAATACCTGAAGATTGTTATGTAGCCGAGAATGCCACTATTGTTGGTGATGTTAGCTTTGGTACTTCATGCAGTGTTTGGTTTAATACCGTAATAAGAGGTGATGTGAATTTCATAAAAATAGGTAATAAAGTAAACATTCAGGATGGTGCAGTAATTCATTGTACCTATAAAAAACATCCAACAATTATAGGAAATAAT
The DNA here is from genome assembly GCF_048276375.1 of Flavobacterium sp. ZB4R12. Taxonomy (NCBI): domain Bacteria; kingdom Pseudomonadati; phylum Bacteroidota; class Flavobacteriia; order Flavobacteriales; family Flavobacteriaceae; genus Flavobacterium; species Flavobacterium sp. ZB4R12. Next base: position 124,208 of record NZ_JBLNKS010000003.1, read on the forward strand.
GTTTCTATTGGCCATAATGCCATTGTTCATGGTTGTACGGTTCATGACAATGTATTGATTGGAATGGGAGCTATAGTAATGGATAATTGTGTTATCGAAAGCAATTCTATTGTTGCTGCCGGAGCTGTTATTACTCAAAATACTGTTGTTGCTTCAGGTTCGATTTGGGCCGGTGTTCCTGCCAAAAAAGTAAAAGACATTAATCAATCTGATTTTGCAGGTGAAATCGAACGCATTTCGAATAATTATGTAATGTATTCCAGTTGGTTTAAAGAGGAATAGGATTTAGATTTTTTTTTGGGTAATTGTTTCTTTATGAATTTCTAAATAAAAATGGGCAAAAAAGATAAGAAGTTATTCTGATAGGATTAAATATTCAACAGAACTAAATTATGATACGGGTTATCTGGAGGTTGATAATAAAAGAATTAATTCGATGTCATTTTCTCTTGGGGTTTCACTTCCTATCGAAAACACATTTTCAGCGCTGAATATCACCTATTCCTACGGGCAAAAGGGTAGAATCAGCGATGGACTTATCAAAGAAAATTATCACAAATTGTCACTTAATTTATGTTTAGATGGAATTTGGTTTGTCAAAAGAAAGTTTGAATAGACTAAAAATCGATTTTTTTAACAAAATATTTATGCTCTAAAATCTCAGATAATACTTTCGGATTGGTATTGGTAAAGAAAACAGGATTGCTTTTTTCGGTCGAGGAAAAACCTATTTTTTCGCCTAATAGTTTTTGAGTTTGTTTAGCTACAGCTTCACCAGAATCGATAATTTTTACATGTTCTGGAAGTATTTTTTTTATTTGAGGAATCAGATACGGATAGTGGCTACAGCCTAATACTAAATAATCGATGTTGGCTTCAATCATGGGTGTGAGATAGGAGTGAAGCAGTTTTGTCATTTCTGGGGAATTGACATCACCATTTTCAATTAGTTGCACTAATCCATGCCCTACTTGTTCAATTATTTTTGTGTCTTGATACATTTCAGTAGTCTTATTAAAAAGCTCACTGTTCAATGTGCCTTGTGTAGCAAGAATTCCTATGATTTGTGTTTTAGAATGAGTCGCTGCGGGTTTTATGGCAGGCTCAATGCCGATGAAAGGAACATCATACTTTTCGCGTAATTCTCGAATGGCATTTGTAGTTGCAGTATTACAAGCTACAACAATTAGTTTACAGTTCATTTTAAGCAGAAAATCGGTGTTTTTCATGCTTAAAGCAACAATCTCTTCTTTTGATTTTTGGCCATAGGGGGCATTTTTACTATCGGCTAAATAGATTGTTTTTTCATTAGGGAGTAAATCATGAATGGCTCTCCAAATTGAAGTGCCACCAATGCCTGAGTCAAAAATTCCTATTGGTTGATTGTTATTCATAAAAACAAAGTTAAGTGCTAGCATTTAAATTTCCTAAAATTTATTTTAACAAAAAAAAAACTGCTCAAGACCAAATTTTGGGTGAGCAGTTTTTTGAACTATTAGAGCGGTTTTTTAGAAACCTAAATCTTTTTTTACATCAGCAGTCAAGTTTGGACCATCTGCAAGTAAAAGTGTAGAACCATCTAACACATATTGAAACCCTTTTGCTTTACCAACTTTTTGGATAGAAGTTCTTACTTTTTCCATTAAAGGTTTTACAATATCAGATTCTTTTTGTTGCAATTCTTTTTGAGCATTGTCTCTAAAATCAACAATTCTTTTTTGCATATCTTGAACTTCTTTAGAACGTTCTCCATTTACAGCTTCAGTTACTGTTGCAGATTCTGCTTCATATTTTTTTAATTTTGCTTGGTATTCTTCAACCATTTTTTTGTAATCAGCATCATAAGTACCACTCAATTTCTCCAATTGTTTTTGAGCGTCTAACATTGCTGGCATTTTTGACATGATTTCACTCACGTCAACATGAGCAGTTTTTGCTTGTGCGTTAATAGTTTGGTTTGCACCAAAGAAAAGTATTCCGGCAATTAGTAAAGTTTTGATTTGTTTCATCGTTTTTAAAATATTTAGTATTAATTTTTGTTTGTATTTTCTTTTAATTTTTCGGCTGCAGCTTTTTTAATAGCTTCTCTTTCTTCCAGTATTTTTTTTCTTTTTTCTTCTAAAGCTTTTTTACGGTCCTCCAAGACTTTTTTACGATCTTCTAAAATTTTTGCTTTTTGTTCCGCTTGTTTCAGTTTAGCATCTTCTACTGCTTTTTTTGAAGCCACTTCAGTCGAATCATTAACTATCGTTTTTGTTTTTAAATCTTCTGTTTTAGCAGAGACAGAAACCGTGCCATTTTTTTTTGCTTCTCTCTCAGATAGAAGTTGTTTTCTTCTTTCGTCAAATTGTTTTTTCTTTTCTTCCTGGATTAATTTTCTGTCAGCTATAATTTTGTCTCTCGCTGCTTTTTTCTCATCCAGTGCTTTTTGTCTGTCAGCCAAAACTGGATTCTCATCCATTGCATCCTCTTTGTTTTCCTTAGCCTCTTCTTCTTTAAGCTGTTTCTTGGTTAACTGTTCTCTCTTTTCAGTTCGATTCAATACACGTAAAACCTGATCGCTGATATCAAATCTTTTTGCTGCAAAAAGCATTGTCAAATCAGATGATTTATCAAAAATGAAATCATATTTTTTTGCTTCTGCAATGTCTTGTATAGCTGTAAAAACCTGATCTTGTATTGGTTTTGCCAGTACTGATTTTTGTTGAATCAAATCACCATTAGCTCCAAATCGTTTCTGTTGGTAATCCAAATTCTCATTTTCAAGGAACTTAATTTCGGTTTCTCTTTCGTCAATAAGTTCTTTTGTCAGCAAAGCTTGTTCTGCTTTTAGCGCATTTTTGAGCTTATCAATTTCATTTTTTTTAACTTCGACCTCTTGCTTCCATTTTTGAGCTTTTTGCTCTAATTGATTTTTGGCTTCCGTATAATCTTGTACATTCTGAAGAATATACTCCATGTCAATATAACCAACTTTGGTTCCTCTGGTTTGGGCTACAACTGTATTTGCAGCTATCAGGGCTAAAAATAGAAATAAAAATTGTTTTCTCATAACTTCAAAGTATTAGAAAAATTTTTAACTAATTTTTTTTAAAATTGTTGTCCAATGATAAAATGGGTTTCCCATCCATTTGCTTTTGCTGTTCCAGGTAAGGCATCAAATCCATATCCAAAATCAATTCCCAGTAATCCAAATGCCGGCATAAATACACGTAGACCAGCTCCTGCAGAACGACTTAATGCAAAAGGGTTATAGCTCTTGAAATTAGCATAAGATGAACCTGCTTCTAAAAACGTTAATGCATAAATAGATGCCGATGATTTTAATGTTATTGGATAACGCATTTCTAATGAAAATTTATTATAAACCGTTGCTCCAATTTGTTCACCAGCACTGTTTACCGGAGTCAATGAGTTGTTTGGATATCCTCTCAATTGTATGGTTTCTCTACCATCCATGGAATAATTGGCTAATCCATCACCACCTACATAGAATCTTTCAAATGGTACAGCACCTCTTTCTTGGTTGTATGCTCCAAGGAATCCAAATTCAGTTAACGTTCGGAGTACTAATTTACCATAAATTTTTGTGTACCAGTCTGCTTTGAACTTAATTTTATAATATTCTAACCAATTAAATTTCTTCTGATCCACTTTTGCAGGGTCAGCAGCAGCATCTTGATAATTGGAAACTTTATTTGGAGTAAGATTTGTTGAACTAGGAATAGCCTCAACATAATCCCCCTCGTTTACTTGTATTCCGTTTGAACCTGTATAGGTTGTACCTGTATATTTGTATTTGTATTCCTGTTGATCACCTAATGTTGCATAATCAACGCCATTTATCAACGAATAAGGAGGAGTCAATTTTGCTGAAATACTAAACTCTGAACCATACATTGGAAAAATTGGATTCACCCCTTTATTACTTCGTGTTAATCCTACGGTATAGGCTAAGTTTCTTGACGTTCCGTTTCCAAATGTAAATAATCCTGTGTTGTAGTTTTGTAAATCGTAATGTTGGTAACTTATCGATTGTGATAAAACGAAGAAATCATCCGGTACAGTCAGTCTTTTTGCTAAACCAACAGACAAAGTCATGATATTAAAACTTTTAGTTTTATCTACTCTTTGTGTTATGTAATTATTTAAAAATTGTTTGCTGTACGATAGTGACGTACTAAATTGAACTGGTTTTTTTCCTCCAAACCATGGTTCAGAAAATGACATACTATAGGTTTGAAAGTAAGTACTTCCTTGTAATCTCAACGAAACTTTTTGACCGTCACCCATTGGTAAAGGTTTGTAGGCCTCTTTTTTAAAAATGTTTCTCGCCGAAAAATTGTTAAAGGACAGTCCCAGAGTACCAATAAAACCGCCTCCGCCATAACCACCTTGTAGTTCTATCTGGCTTGATCCTTTTTCAACAAGGTTATATTCTATATCAACAGTCCCAGCTCCAGAATCTACATTTTTGAATTTTGGATCAATTGCTTCCGGATCAAAAAATCCTAATTGTCCTATCTCACGAATGGTTCTCACCAGTTCTTCTTTGCTGTATTTTTCTCCTGGTTTAGTTCTTAATTCTCTATAAATAACACGGTCATTTGTTTTGTCATTTCCTACAACCGTAATTTTATTAAAATAAGCCAAAGGTCCTTCAGTAACTCTTATCTCAAAATCGATAGTGTCGTTTGCTGTTTTTACTTCTACGGCATTTATATTTGAAAATAAATACCCGCTGTTTTGATATAAATTGGTAATATCTTCTCCATCTGGTTTAGATTTATCTGCAATTCTTTTTTCGAGAAGTACACCATTATAGGTTTCTCCTTTTTTAACACTTAATATTCTGCTCAATAATTGGTCTGGATAAACCGTATTTCCTAAAAATTTAATGTTTCCAAAATAGTATTTGTTTCCCTCTTCTACATTTATTTTAATCGACAATGCATTTTTGTCTTTGTTGTAAGTAACAGAATCCGAAAGTATTCGGGCATCACGATATCCTTTTTCTTTATAAGCGGCAATTACCTTTTCTAAATCGGTTTTGTATTTTGCTTGTATAAATTTAGATGCTTTCAAGACTCGAATAGGATTTTTCTGTTTCGTATCTTTCATTGCCTTACGCAAAACTTTATCTGATAATTTTGTATTGCCTACAAAATCAATTTTGTCAATTTTTATTTTTTCACCTTTATCAATTTTTACAAGCATGTTTACTTGATTTACTGTTGCAGTGTCTTTGGTGGTTGTTATAGTTACTTTGGTATTGTAAAAACCGTCTTTTTTGTATTTATTTTCAATGTAGTTTTTAGTGGTGGTAATTAGATTTTCGTTTACAATTTTATTTTTAGTAAGACTGTTATCTTTAATTAAAGCTTCAGTTTTGTTTTTCTTAATACCAACAAATTTTACCTCGTTTAACTTGGGTAATTCTGCAATATTTAAGTCAAGATAAATACTGTCGTTTTGGATTCTGTTAACGTAAAACGAAATTTCATCAAAAAGTCCTAGTTTTCCAAGTTTTTTAATAGCGCTGCTTATTTCTTCACCCGGAATTGTTATTTCCTGTCCTTTTTGAAGTCCTGCAAAAGTTACTACTGTCTGAGAATTGAAACTTATTTTTCCAATTACTGCAACATCGGCTAGAATGTATTTTTTTCCTTGGTCAAAAGGAACTCTTTCTTGAGCTTTAATTTGAGTAAAACTACCAAAAATCAAAATTGTAAGGACTGTTTTTATGCTTTTATGTAACACTAAAAAATTATTTAATTTGTTCACTTGTTTTTCCAAATCTACGTTCTCTTTTTTGATAACTAATAATAGCCTCATATAAATCTTGTTCTTTAAAGTCTGGCCAAAGGATGTCGGTAAAATATAATTCGGCATAGGCTATTTGCCACAACAAAAAATTACTTATTCTATGTTCTCCGCTGGTTCGTATTAATAAATCTACATCAGGTAAATTTTGCGTGTAAAGATGCTCATTTATAATTGAATCGTCAATAGTGTCTATTGAAATTATATTATTTTTAACTTTACTACAAATGTTTTTAACTGCATTGACTAATTCTTCTCTGGAGCCATAGCTTAATGCCAGTGTTAACGTCATTTGCGTATTGTCTTTTGTTTTATTTATTACATCGAGAAGTTCCTTTTGCGCAGATTTTGGTAATTTTCCCAGGTTACCAATAGCATTCAGTTTGATGTTATTTTTTTGGAGTGTTATCAGTTCTTTTTTTAATGAATTGATTAACACCCTCATTAAAGTTTCTACCTCCAGTTTTGGTCTGTTCCAATTTTCGGTAGAGAAGGCATATAGCGTAAGATATTCTATTCCTAATTTGGCACTAGCTTGAATTATTTTTTTAACTGATTTTGTTCCGCTTTCATGCCCTAAAGCTCTTAAAAGCCCTTTTTGTTTTGCCCAACGGCCGTTGCCATCCATTATAATGGCTAAATGTTTGGGTAAATTTGTTGCGTCTATTGTAGGTAGTAAATCCATTTCTTTATTCTGCACAGTAACAAGGTTTGTTTCCAAAGGTATAAGTAAGGGTTAATCCCGAAAAAACATACCAATCATTATTATTTAAATTTCCAAATCGTAACGTTTCCAAATTCTCATTCTTCGGATTACTCCCATCCAGGTTATCCGTAAGCGTATATCGAGCTCCAACTTCTACAGCCAATATGAAATTAGGTGTAATGTTTGATTTTATTCCTAAGTTAATTGGAATTGCAAAAGAGCCGGAACCTTTATCTTTCCTGGTTTCACCTGCTAAAATATATAACTCGTCATATCTAAAATAGCTTATTCCGGAATATACATAAGGAGAGATTTTATTCCTCAATTCATGAAGATTAAAATCGAAAAAATTGAATTCAAGGCCTAAAGATACTTCTTTTATACTATTTGCAAAACGATATCCTCTTTGGTTTCTACCACCTTCTTCAGAATCCAAATCGTTAGAAACAATTTTTGATTGCGTATACGAAAATCGGTAGGCATGTCTTGGGCTTTTATTCCATTTATAAAGCAATCCCAATGCAGGTTCATTTGGAGATATATAGGTCGTGGGGCCAACATCTCCAACGTAGTTACTGCCTCCTACAAAAATACCAACTTCATGAATTTGTGCATGAATTGCTAAAAATGGAAATAGGCATAACAAAAAATTAAAAATTTTGTTCATTTAGTTAAAATTGCGTGCAAATATAATAATTATCAATACGATTCAATACCTATTAAGTTAATTGTCCTCTCTTTTGAGTAATTAACAATAAATAGGCGTTAGATAAATCCAAACGTGAAAAACAGATAGAATCGTATAGTGTTTAATTAAAATGGATTAATTCCTTCTGTCTTCTCCCCAAAGCAGTTTGGTGCGTAATGTTTTTAGAAAGGTTTCTTCTGGGATTTCTACCATGTTTATTTGAAAAGGAGTTTTCTTAATGGTTAGAATCGATTCGTTTTTTACAGATGCAATTCGGGAATCTAAGGATACTAAATATTGATCCTCTCTGCCGGAAACTTTCAATCTAATTTCTGTTTCGTCTGGGACAACGAGCGGTCTGGCGTTTAGATTATGAGGAGCAATTGGGGTAATAACTAAGCTTTTTACATCTGGGGTTAAAATAGGACCTCCGCAACTTAAATTATATCCTGTTGATCCTGTTGGAGTGGCAATAATTAAACCGTCTGCCCAATAGGAATTTAAAAACTCATGATTCAAGTACGTTTCTACGGTAATCATCGAGGTGGAATCTTTTCGGCTAACTGAAATTTCATTCATAGCAAAATTGATGTCTAATAGGGATTCGTTTTCGGGAGTGCAGGACAAACTTAATAATGTTCTTTTTGAAATAGTGTATTTTTTATCAATGACAAACTGCATAAATGCGGCAATATTCTCTTTTTGAACCGTTGCCAAAAAACCTAACCGGCCTGCATTTATCCCTAATATTGGAACTCCAGAATTCCGGACTAATGTAACAGCTCTTAAAATAGTTCCATCACCACCAATGCTGATTAGCATATTAAAACTTTGGTCTAATTCTGTATGTGATGAAAAAGTTTTGTATTCTTTTTGTATGATTTTCTTTTCATAAAGCATTTTAAGGAATTCTGCTTCAATAACCATTTCAACATTGTTTTTGTTAAAAAAAACAAAAATATCTTTTATGATTGGTTCTGTGCTTACAAGATAGTATTGTCCGTATATAGCTACTTTCATCTGTTGTTTAATCGTTATTTAGTTAAATCTGTTAATTTGTTGAAGTAAATAAACAAATTAAAGAGTAAACTATATATTAAGGTATTTGTCTAAATAATCAGAACGTTCCTTTAAATTATTAATGTAATTGTCTTCTTGATGCTCCGATATAATTTCATAATTATACCTTCTGAAAGTTTGTATTATTTCATTCATGGCTCCTAAACTTATTTTCATAGTTACCTGAACACTATCAACATCAGCGTCAGAGATGAATAAACCCAAAAGCTTTCCGTTATTGCTTTCAACAATTTGAGTAATTTGACTCATCGAATAATCCAAAATCGGTTTTTTGACAACAATGATTCCGCCAGGTTCCTTTAAAAATGGCGTCTCATGAAAAAACTTCATGATGTCCTCTATTTCATAATAACCAACATATTTGTTATTTTCATCTAATACAGGAACTAAATTGGTATGGTTTTTTGCGAAAATTTCTAAAACATCCAGCCAAATTGTATTTGTTCTGGTAAAAAATCCTTCAAGTGTGAATCTATAATCAATTACTTTTTTATCCCTGTCAAATGTTTCTATATCATCGGATACAATACTGCCAATATAAATTCCCTCTTCGACTACCGGAAAGTGTGAAAAGTGTAATTCATTGAAAAAGTCTTGAACAACCGCAATAGTTTCTTGGCTGTCAATCGCTTTAAAATCATTGGTAATATAGTTTGTAATTTCTGTCATAAATCAATCGGAAATATTTCATGCAAAATAATCAAAAATAAGCAAAAACTCCTACCTTTTACTTTGTATTTTTGCGTCAATAAATACTATTAACATAATCAAAAAGTGTTCCAATGACAAAGTTAAGTGTAAACATCAATAAAATAGCTACTTTACGAAATGCTCGCGGTGGAAATGTTCCCGATTTATTAAAAGTGGCAACCGACATTCAAAAGTTTGGAGCGGAAGGGATCACGATTCATCCGCGTCCTGATGAGCGTCACATTCGTTATCAAGATGCTCGCGATTTGAAATCTATTGTTTATACCGAATATAATATTGAAGGAAATCCTGAGAAAACCTTTATTGATCTCGTTCTGGAGATAAAACCTACCCAAGTCACTTTGGTTCCTGATGCTATAGATGCCATAACTTCCAATGCAGGTTGGGATACCATAAAACATGCTGATTATCTCAAAGAGATTGTTCAGGAATTTCAGCGAAATGGGATAAGAACTTCCATTTTTGTCGATCCAGTTCTCGAAATGATCGAAGGCGCGAAAAAAATTGGAACCGAAAGAATCGAATTATACACCGAAGCATTCGCACACGAATACAGTTTGGGTAACGAAAGAGGCATACAGCCGTATATGGAATCAGCGATTTTGGCCAATCAAATAGGTTTAGGAATCAACGCAGGTCATGATTTAAGCTTGGATAACATTCAATTTTTCAAAGAAAATATTCCGGGATTACTCGAAGTTTCTATAGGTCATGCTTTAATTTCCGAAGCCATTTATCTGGGATTGGATAATGTGATCAATATGTACTTGCAAAAATTAAAATAAAATAATTTGGGCGTGACCCGCTGAAAAACGGGTCGGGCTATACGTTACAAGTCCTCACAAAACTCCATTTCATTTCGTTTTGTTCCGGGCTTTCACTGCTATCCCTCACGCGCTCCCCAAACCCCATACTATGCTCTACTCAAAAACAGAAGGCTCAGGAAAACCACTTTTAATCTTGCACGGATTTCTTGGAATGTCTGACAATTGGAAAACACTAGGAACACAATTCGCTTCCGACTTTCAAGTTCACATTCTTGATTTACGCAATCACGGCCGAAGCTTACATTCCGAAGAATTCAGTTATGAAATAATGGTTCGGGATGTTTTCGAATATTGTCGAGCACATAATTTAGAAAACATAAATATCATCGGACATTCTATGGGCGGAAAAGTAGCCATGCTTTTGGCAACGACTCATCCGGAATTGGTTGATAAATTGATTGTTGCTGATATCGGACCAAAATTTTATCCGCAACACCATCAGGATATTCTGGCGGGATTAAATGCCGTTGATTTTTCGAAAAAACCAAGCCGAAACGAAGTCGAGGAAATTATGGCAAAATATATCCCTGATTTTGGAACAAGACAATTCCTGATGAAAAATTTGTATTGGCAAGAGCCAGGACAATTAGCATTCCGATTTAATTTGGCGGTTTTCAATACAAAAATGGATGAAATAGGAGTTTCATTGCAAGAAAATTTAGTTTTTGAGAAACCAACGTTGTTTATACGCGGCGGAAATTCCAATTATATTCTGGACAGTGATTTCGAAAATATAAAGCATCATTTTCCTAATTCAAGCATCGAAACTATCTCTAATGTTGGACATTGGCTTCATGCCGAAAACCCAACCGAATTTTATCAAAAAGTGAGTTCTTTTTTGAAATAAATTAAATGATTTTAAATTTTCACTACATTTATTAAAATTTTAAAACAAAAATTTATGAATTTACTAATCAGAATTCTTATTACATCAGGCTTAGTATTGCTAATCGCTAATTTTATGCCGGGTGTTCACGTGGCTGGATTTACTACAGCATTAGTTGTAGCCGTTGTTCTTGGCTTACTTAATATATTTATTAAACCAATTTTGGTAATACTAACTTTGCCAGTTACCATTATTACATTGGGATTGTTTTTATTGGTCATTAATGCATTGATTATTTTATTGTGTACTAAAATTGTGGGTGGATTTAGTGTCGACACGTTTTGGACAGCCTTGTTTTTTAGTATCATATTGTCATTATTGCAATCTATAATGAATGGGATATTAGGAGAAGGAAAATAATCAATTATTTTTAACAAGTATTTGGGAGTGAATAAATTCACTTTGACTGCTGATTTAATACCTTTGTACTTCACTATAGGATACACAATGTCAAAAAAGTTTTATATAATGTTATTAGTTGTGTTTGGTTTCTTTATGGCACCAAGCATAGCTTTTGCATGTAAAACTAAATCCGAGAAAGCGTGTTGCAAAAAAGAGGTTTCTTCAAAAACAGAGAAGGCCGACTGTTGCAACAAAGAAAAAGCCTCTAAAAATAAAAATCATGAGGGTTGTAATGGAGCTTGTAAGGATATTTCTTGTAGTAACTCAACCGTTTATTTGGGTTTGACTTCATTGTTTTACACTGATTTAAACAATAAAATCTTCCATTTTTCTTCAGAAAAACAAAATTATTATTATTCGGAAATCTTCATTTCTTCTGATTTTCGTTCCATTTGGCTTCCACCTAAAATAAGCTAAATTCCTTTTTAGACAGCCATAAATGGGCTTAATTCAAAGTGTAATACTTTAAAATCATTAAATTTTATGACAGTCCGCAATATGTTCCAAAGGATAAAATAGGACACACAGATAACACGGATTGAACGGATTTTGTACAGATTTAAATAACAGTTTGATTCACCAAGTAAAAAAATCCGTGTAAATCGGTATAATCTGTACAATCTGTGGGCTACTATTTATGCTTTATAAATGTACAAACGACGAAAATTGTATTCGAAATGATTTTAGTCCGCATTACGGATAGTCATATTAAATTTATAGTCAAATTCAATTTTTAGCAATACATGCTATTGTTTCAATATTGCTTTTGACTAATTCACCTCAATATTATTAGAAAATGAACTCAATAAAAAAAATAGTGATGGCAATTACAGTATTGCTTTCAATCACAGGGGCTAATGCGCAAATTAAAAATACCAAAACCGAAACGGTAAAAATCTACGGGAATTGCGGAATGTGTAAAACAACTATAGAGAAAGCTGGGAACTTGAAAAAAGTGACTCAGGTAGATTGGAATGAAGATACCCAAATGGCTACACTAACGTATGATTCACAAAAAACAAATCAAGAGGAAATATTAAAACGTATTGCTTTGGCGGGTTATGACAGCAACAGCTTTCTTGCTCCTGATGCAGCCTATGATAACCTTCCGGGATGTTGTCAATACGAAAGAGAAGCTAAAGTGGCTGTGGTATCCGAAACTAAAACTGACCCGAGCGATAGCGAACAGGCGAAGCAAATGGGAACTATGAAAAATCATGAAGATCACGATAAAAATTTGGATACTCTAAATCAAGAACAGGCAACCAATAATCAATTAAAACCAGTTTTTGATAATTACTTTTCGTTGAAAGATGCCTTGGTCAAAACGGATGGTAAAATGGCTTCTTCTGTAGCAAAAGATTTATTAGCGTCATTAAACGCCGTGAAAATGGATGAACTTGCTATGGATGTTCACTTGGTTTGGATGAAAGTCATGAAAGATTTGACAACTGGAGCCAAAAGCATTTCCGAAACACAAGATATTAAAAAACAAAGAACGCTGTTTATGTCTTTATCAAAAAACATGCACGATTTGATAAAAGTCGCTAAGTATGAAACGCCTGTTTTTTACCAGTTTTGCCCAATGGCAAATGATGGAAAAGGTGCTAATTGGTTGAGCAAAGATGACACGATTAAGAACCCTTATTATGGTTCTCAAATGTTGAGTTGTGGAAAAACAATTGAAGAGATTAAGTGATTATTTTGTGTTAATTATATAAGTAAAATAATTAGTTTTATAACTGTGTAAATACCATTGTATTGTACTATTATAAGGCAGAAATTTAATGGCATCTTTTATAGAAAAGAGCTGGAGACTTCAAAATGTATTATTAAAATAAATTAAAATGAAAAAATCTATTTTTTTAGGCCTGCTAATGGCTTTTGTAATGCTTTCTTGCAATGATAAAAATAAAGGAAAAGCAACTGATGAGACTCATATGATGAATGATGATTCTACAATGATGGATAATGACACAACAATGATGGGAAAAAACTCAAAAATGATGAACAATACTAAAAAAATGTATGCCTGTCCGATGCATCCGGAAGTTCAAGGTAATTTGAATGATAAATGCTCAAAATGCGGAATGAAGTTAACCGAGCCAGTTACTGAATTATCCATAAAAAACGATAAATAAAAGCTTAATTTTTTCGTATTCAAACCAAACCAACCTTGCTGTAAAATTGACAAGGTTGGTTTATATGATCAATAAATTTATGAAACATAAAATACTATTAAAAATGTTTAGCAAGAGTAAGTAATAAGCATTATATAATGCCGTATTTTGTTTTTTCAAAGTTGGTTACAACTAGTATTGATACTGCGAATTAATCAATTTTATCATGCGACAACAAATCATTCCGATTACTTATATGCCAAAATAATCACGTAAAATGAGACTCTTTATTAAAAATATGGTATGCAATCGATGTATTATGGTTGTAAAGTTCGAGCTGGAAAAATTGGGGCTTACTCCAATTTCAGTTGAATTAGGCGAAGTTGAATTATTAGAAGATTTCAAAGAGAATCAGAAGCAAGATTTAGAAATAAAATTGCAATCACTCGGATTTGAATTATTAGAGGATAAAACAACTATAACTATTGAGAGGATTAAATGCCTAATTGTTGATTTGGTTCACCATCAAAATAATGAATTAAAAACTAATTTGTCAAGCTATTTGTCGGAACAATTAGGACAAGATTACAACACATTGAGTAATTTGTTTTCTGAAGTTCAAGGGACAACGATTGAGCATTATTTTATTGCTCAAAAGATTGAAAAAGTAAAGGAGTTATTAATGTATAAAGAATTAACAGTAAGCGAAATTGCTATTAAATTGAATTATAGCGATGTAGCACATTTGAGTAATCAGTTTAAAAAAATAACAGGTTTTACACCAACTCATTTTAAACAATTAAAAGAAAACAACAGATTACAAATTGATAATTTGTAAAATTTACAAATCATTTCCAAAATTCTACAACAAGTCAAAATACAGGTCATGTACCTTTGAGTAGTAGAAATGAATCTTTAGTTTAATATTTTAAAATAATAAAAAAATGAAAACATTAATTACCGTACTAAGCCTATTCTTAGCAGTAAATTCAATGGCATCAGCTCAAGAAGTTGCAAAGCCTTCGCAAAAGGAAGCTCAAAAAACATCCTACACCTGTCCAATGCATCCGGAAGAAATGAGTGACAAAGAAGGAGAATGCAGTAAATGTGGAATGGAACTGGTAAAAACAAAGGTCCTAAAACACGACACCTCGGGTAAAGGAAAAAAAACAACTACTGAAATTGTGACAAAATACGTTTGCAAAATGGATGGTACAACTTCTGACAAACCAGGAAAATGTTCAAAATGTGGAATGAAAATGACTCCTGAAGAAGTTCAAAAAACAATGTACACTTGTCCCATGCATCCGAAAGAAATGAGTGATAAATCTGGGAAATGTCCTAAATGCGGAATGCAAATGATTCCAAAAAAGAGTGATAAAAAAGAAGAAAATCATCAACATTAAAATTCTTTCAAATCGGTTCTATAATTTTTTATGGGATCGATTTTTTTTAATTCAAAATTATGAAACATACTTATATTATCACTGGAATGAGTTGTGACGGTTGTCGTTCCAAAGTCGAAAAAACATTGAATGCTATAGATGGGATTCAAGCAACAGTTACTTTGGATCCGCCAATAGCAACAATAACAATGGAAAGCCATATTCCAACAGCCCAATTACAAGAAACGCTTTCCAAAGCTGGTAAATATTCCATTTCTATGGAATCCCCAACCAATATCACCTCAAAAATAGCAACAGAACCAGTAAAATCGTGTTGCGAATCCAATAAAATACAAGATAAAAAGATTGTGGCTTTACCAAGTAATGCACATGGCAAATATTATTGTCCGATGCATTGTGAAGGAGAGAAAGTGTACGATAAACCAGGAAGTTGTCCGGTTTGTGGAATGAATTTAGAAAAAATTCCAGAATTGAGTTCGGCAAAAATAATGTATACCTGTCCAATGCATCCTGAAGTAATCAAAGACGGTCCCGGTTCCTGTCCCATTTGTGGAATGGATTTAGTGCCAATGGAACCAACCGAAAGTGAAGAAAACAAAGTGTATAATGACTTAGTGCGCAAAATGAAAATTGCTGTACTATGTACCGTTCCGGTGTTCTTAATTGCCATGTCAGATATGATTCCTGACAATCCATTAATGAGAATTATGGATGCTTCCAAGTGGAATTGGGTACAGTTTGGATTGTCTCTTCCTGTAGTTTTTTATGCGTGTTGGATGTTTTTTGTACGTGCTTGGAAGTCGATTGTTACTTGGAATCTCAATATGTTTACCCTTATTGGAATTGGTACTGGAGTAGCCTTTTTGTTTAGTTTAGCTGGGATGTTTTTTCCAGATATTTTTCCAAATGAATTTAGAACGGAAGATGGGGCCGTATTGCTTTATTTTGAGGCGACGACAGTCATATTAACATTAGTCTTATTAGGACAATTACTCGAAGCCAGAGCACATAGTCGAACTAGTGGTGCGATAAAAGAACTCTTGAAATTAGCACCAACCGAAGCTACTTTGGTAATCGATGGAAAAGACCAAATAATCTCGATTCACGACATCAAAAAAGGAGACTTATTGCGCGTGAAACCAGGAGATAAAATTCCGGTGGACGGAAAAATAACCGATGGAGAAAGTGCAATCGACGAATCGATGATTACGGGCGAACCCATTCCTGTTGATAAAATAATAGGAGATAGCGTTAGTTCAGGAACTATCAACGGAAATAAATCCTTTGTGATGATTGCCGAGAAAGTGGGTTCGGAAACCTTACTTTCACAAATTGTACAAATGGTAAATAATGCCAGCCGTTCTAAAGCACCGATTCAGAAACTAGCAGATAAAATAGCTAAATATTTTGTACCCATTGTTGTCTTTGTTTCGGTAATCACTTTTTTTGTTTGGGCAAAATTCGGACCTGAACCGGCAATGGTTTATGGATTTATCAATGCCATTGCGGTATTGATTATTGCCTGTCCTTGTGCTTTGGGATTAGCGACGCCTATGTCGGTCATGGTGGGTGTTGGAAAAGGAGCACAATCTGGGGTGTTGATAAAAAACGCCGAAGCTTTGGAAAGAATGAATAAAGTAAATGTTTTGATAACCGATAAAACGGGAACAATTACCGAAGGAAAACCTTCTGTTGAAAAAGTGTTTTCATTAGAGAGTGATGAAAATACTTTATTGCAAAGTATTGCTTCCTTAAACCAGTACAGCGAGCATCCTTTGGCGCAAGCCGTAGTTAATTTTGCGAAAGCGAAAAATGCTTCATTAATCGAAGTAAAGGATTTTGAAGCGATTTCAGGGAAAGGAGTTATTGGGACGGTAACCAATAAAAAAGTGGCACTCGGAAATAAAAAATTAATGGAGCAAGTGAATGCTACAGTTTTGGATGAATTGGAAAATAAAATTATTGCAGAACAGAAACTAGGGAAAACAGTTTCTTATATTTCAGTTGATGGAATAGCTGTGGGATTCGTATCAATTACTGATGCCATAAAAGCTACAAGTGTCGAAGCCATAAAAGAATTAATGCGTCAAGGCGTTGAAGTGATAATGCTTACCGGAGATAATGAGAATACGGCAAAAGCAGTTGCATCAACATTGAATTTAAGCTCTTATAAAGCAGGCTGTTTACCCGAAGACAAGCTCAAGGAAATTAAACGATTACAATCCGAAGGAAAAATTGTTGCAATGGCAGGTGACGGAATTAACGATGCTCCGGCTTTGGCGCAAGCCGATATCGGAATTGCTATGGGAACCGGAACTGATGTTGCTATTGAAAGTGCTAAAATTACCTTGGTAAAAGGAGACTTGCAAGGGATAGTCAAAGCCAAAAATTTAAGTCATGCAGTAATGCGAAATATCAAGCAAAATTTATTTTTTGCCTTTTTCTACAATGTATTAGGAATTCCAATTGCAGCGGGTGTTTTGTATCCCTTTTTTGGAGTCTTGCTTTCGCCAATGATAGCCGCTTTGGCAATGAGTTTTAGTTCTGTTTCAGTAATTGCAAATGCCTTACGATTAAGGAATTTAAAACTTTAAATAATTGGTAATTAAAGGTTAATGTTAAATTATAGAATAATTTTTGTTTTAATAGTTTTGATTTTATGTTGAGAAAATAAATT
Source organism: Flavobacterium sp. ZB4R12 (assembly GCF_048276375.1). NCBI lineage: Bacteria > Pseudomonadati > Bacteroidota > Flavobacteriia > Flavobacteriales > Flavobacteriaceae > Flavobacterium > Flavobacterium sp. ZB4R12. The sequence continues at coordinate 141,534 of NZ_JBLNKS010000003.1, forward strand.
CACTTTAAGTATAACAATTAAAATTTACAGTCATGAAAACACTAAAAAAATTACACTTGTACTGGCTTTAAGTACTTTGATTTATTCCTGTCAATCCAGTAAACAGGTTCTTTCACAATCCGATAAAAGAATGGAAATCATGAACACAATCGCTGACAGCAAAAGTATGTCAAAAGAAATGATGGATGTTATGATGAAAAGTGAAAATGGAAAAATGATGATGCAGGAAATGATGAAAGAAAATCATGCTAAAATGATGGCAATGATGAAAGAGAACCCAGAAATGATGCAAAATATGATGTCAGATATGATGAAAATGATGAAGGATAATCCAGAAATGATGAAAAGTATGATGTCAAAAATGATGGAAGCATCAAAAGGGGATGACGCTATGCTGTCTGGAATGTGTAAATCTATGATGGAAAATAAGCCAATGATGGATATGATGGAGAAAATGAAAAAAGATAAAATGGACATGAATAAAAAGAAAGGAATGGATAAAAAACCGGAAAAGAAAGAAGATCATAAAGCACATCATTAATAATTATTTAATCCTAAAGCTATGTTTAATAACGGTAATGGAGAAATGCATATGGAATCGTACTCATTTATGGGAATACATGTTTTTTGGTGGTTTTCAATAGTCGTTTTAGGACTGGCATTATTAGTGGCAGCTCACAAGTACCGGAGAAGAAAGTGATTTGCAATAGACTGGATAGTTTGTTTTGCAAATCTAAAGCCTCGCTCGTGACCGCTGTGCAAAGTCAGAGACGTTTGCGTAGCTTATATGACAAATTTATTCTTTGAAAAACACTTTGCGGAGCTGAGTGTTTTAAAAAATCAAAAAAGCTAAGATTTTACTCTTAGCTTTTTTGATTTACTGTTGTGCAACGTATTCATAGCAATCAAATCAATCTTTTTTATGTTGTTGTTCAATGTGATTTTGATTTCCGTTAATCGTATTATCCCCGCTGTGCGAAGTCTCCCGACTTCGTATCCATGTCTATATGCCGTTAACACTTTACTCTCACTATATTATTTGCTCATTATTGTGGGCGCAAAGTCAGAGACGTTTGCGCAACTTACACGACAAATTTATTCTTTGAATGAACACTTTGCGGAGCTGGTTTTGGATTGAGCTTGAATTATTAAAAACACAGGCGGAAGCGTTTATCTAGAATACGCTAATGGGTTATAACTTGCTTTTTTGTATTCAAAACAATGAGATAAAAATCATAATCAAACCATTTAAAACAAATTAATTATAAAACAAAAATAGTATCTTTGGTATAATAAAACACAAAATGTTATGAACTTAGAAGCAACAAAAATGGAGCTGATTGAAATGCTGTTAAGCACAAAAAAAGCGACCGTGTTAAAGAAAGTAAAAGCCATTTTAGAAGAAGACCAAGCTCAATTAACAAAAGAAGATTATGCCATTATAGATGCTCGAAGAGACAGCCACCTAAAAGGGGAAAGCAAATCTTTTTCATGGGAGCAAACCAAAAAACAGATACTCAAATCATAGTTTTATGAAGTATGTGTTAGAAATTAAAGAAGAAGCAGTTTTTGACATCAAAGAAACGTATCTTTATTATGAAGAACAAAAAATTGGTTTAGGAAATCGTTTTTTAGATACCTTAGAAACCTATTTAGAAAGGGTTCAAAAAAATCCCGAACATTATCAAGTCAAAAGAAAACCCTATCGAGAAGCTTTTATAAAAGATTTTCCTTATTTGATTATCTACGAAATAGAAGCCAACAAAGTAGTTGTTTATGCTGTTTTTAATACGTGGAAAGATCCAAATAAAAAACCGGCAAAGAAATAAAATAACACTTTTTTTAAGTTGCCCTAGAATATAACTGCAACTTCACTGTGCAAAATCTCCCTACTTCGTAACCATGTCTATATGTCGTTAACACTTTAGATTCATTATATTATTTGCGCGGTATTGTGGGCGAAAAGTCAGAGACGTTTGCGCAGCTTAAACGACAAATTTATTCTTTGAAAGAACACTTAGCGGAGCTGGGAATAATTTTTTATGTGTTTTCATTTTTCTGTTTTTTATGCAACACTTTTTTCAGTAAAGCTGTTATTATTTGATTTGAATGGATTTCACTGATTTGATTTCTTAAGCACTGCCTGAAAAATTTGTATCGTTATCTCATTGTTCCATCCTTTTGCCAAATCGACCCCAAAATCACTCAACCGCAATTTAAAATTGAGTGTAAGCAAACAGGAAAAGGTTTCGTTGCTTGCAATGTGTTTAAGTAATCCGTTTACATATATTGTTTTCACTATTCCATTCAAATGCAGCTCTGCTTCAAAATTTAGTTTGTGATCTGGATGTTCTAATGTCTTCACGTAGGGAATGTTCAGTTTTCCTTTCAGGATTATCGGCTTTATGGATGTGTTAATAAGTTTTACATTCAGTGAATCTATTGTAGTGCGTAAAGTAGTTGGACTAAGTGTTAACCCGATTTCAGCAGTTTCATAATTGATCAAAACAAACAAATGATTGCCATTGGCTGTTATTATGGAATCTCTGTATGAGGCAATAACCTCAATACTTCCTTCCCTGGTTTGGTATCTTTGTTGTGCCTTAACTGAAAAGCTCCATAGGAGTAATGCTATAATGGTGCATACCCATACTTTTGTTAGAATTTTCACCATTACTTTATACATAATTACGATATATATATGTTTGCAATTGCTTTTCTGAATTTGAAATATTCTCCATTCCTTTTAAAAGCACTTCGGTTATTATCATTTGAATTATTTATGTTTTTTTTATTCATTTTCCTGATGATTTTGCCCTTGGTGTTCCATCATTCCGTCTGAATTTTTCAGAGAATTTACATAAACATAAACCGAAAGGATTTCTTCTTCGCTCAAAATGTTTTCCCATGCTGCCATTGCAGTTCCCTTCATTCCTTTTTTTATGAGGTATATTCGTCCTTGATTTGAATAAAATGATGAATGCTCAGGGTCAGTAAAATCGGCTGGCTTTGGTTGTAATGTTGTTGCTCCTGGACCATCACCTTTACCACCACTACCATGACAAGTAACACAATATTTTGTGAATATGTCTTTACCTTGTGCAAGTTGTTCCTCAGTACCGGGAGATACGGGCTGATTGTATTTTTCGCCCAATTCCTGTTTTAACCATTTGCGCGTTTCATTCATTTGTTGTGAATGCCCACTATGGTCATAGTTGTCATTTTCTTCTCCCTTTTGTTGAGGGTGGTTCTGTTCAACTTGTTCTTGGTTTTTTTCTGAATTTCGGCAGGAAGTAAGCATCAGCAGTGCATACATCAATGCGGTAATGATTACAAATCCGATTTTTATGGTTCGCCGGAGTTTACCCTGGGCTTGGCCGAAAGACTCCCCACATTGTTTCGATTTTTTCATAGTTGTCGTTTTTAGTTTTTAAATCAATTCACAAACCAGACGCAAATATTCAGATAACTGTGTAGTGATTGAATGATAGTCGTCAATTGATAATATGATTTTTGCAATCCAAAACTTATGATATAACGTCACTGCAGTAACACTTTCAATATATTTGTATCTTATGCATTCTCGAGAACAATGCTTATTGATCCCAATATACTTTTCATGACCACAATGGCTACATGTATAGCCATTCTTTCTCTTTTCTTGTGTAATAAATCCTCAATGCTTTTCATTACTAAAAAAGCGACTTAATGAACTATAAAATGCTGTTTGTCAGAATTATACATTATTTATTTTCATTTTAATATAAATTTACGGCTTATTTAAATATGGAATTCGGTTTTTTTAAAATTTTTATTTCATTTTTTATTTTGCACAAATGAATAATATACATCATGCTGTAGGAATGATTATCTTCATAAAACTATTACGGGTTTTTATATTCTTTTCATCCCTCCTATATCGCCACCGCCTTTCCTAATAACACCCTACCAACGCTTATAATGGCACAAGCTGAAGTATTTACCGATGGAAATTTCAGATTGCAATTTGAGCGAATGGATATTCCGGTTTCTAAAAGATTACGAATGGATTTAATGTGGAATACTGACAAAGAATATATGGCAGGGTTACGTTATATTGTCAAAAGAAACTTTAGTTTTAGAACCCATTATGACAGTGATATGGGATTTGGTTTTGGATTAAATCTGAATTATTAAAGAATTGAAAATTAAAATTTTAATACCGTAACTCGCACGAGCACAATGTTATTACGTTAAGGATTTAATTGTCATTCCGACGAAGGAGGAATCTCTGTTAGTGAATCTCGTTGTTGAGATTCCTTCTTCCTCGGAATGGCATATTACTTTTAGGTAAACTTCAAACAAATCTAAATAATTGTTAAACGGATATTATAAAAATAACAAAAGCTATGATTTATGCATAGCTTTTGTGCTTTGTTGTTGTGGACACGGATTGCAAATCCGCCTTTACTTTGTATTTGTATCACATTATAAAATTGCGCAAAGTCAGAGACGTTTGCGCAGCTTAAACGACAAATTTATTCTTTGAAAGAACACTTAGCGGAGCAGGGGGATTTAAGGTATTATTATAATCCCATAATGTATCATCAAGATCAAAAAATATATTTTTATATGTTTTTTCATTTTAGTTATTTAAAAATTTAAGACACATCTTATAATATTTATTTTTTAATTGAAGATCTCATCATAACAAATTGATCTAGCAGCAAAAAGAAACGCAACTTATTTTTATTTGGGACGATACCATATGATTCGAAAAATGGGGAAACCCATTCTTCACCAAGGTTGTACTTGATACTACGTGAAGCAATAGATAAATCTACATAGCGGTCTCCTATTCCCGCCAAACCAAAATCAACAAAACCAATTTCTTTTTTATTCGTTATAATATTAGGCATACTATAATCCCCATGAATGAACACGTTGTCTTCTACAGTTGGCTGAAGAGATGATAGTTCGTCAAGTAATTCTTTAAAAGATTTTAATTTATACTCACTACTTAAAGCACTATGGTCAAGTTGATTATTAGTTATTATTTTTTCTGCTTTTTTTATTAAAACATCAGTTGTTGAGTCAAAAGGGCATTTAGTACGTGATAAATTATGAATGATTTTTAATCCATTTGCATATATTTTTATAATGCTATTTGGATCAAGTTTCAAATTAGTATCAATTAAATTTTCACCTGGGATTTCAGATAAAAGCAGATAATCTTTATTCCCATTTTGAAAAAAAGCAATTACTTTTGGCACATTTAATTTTTCTTGTAGCCAGATTAATCGGTCTTTTTCTGGTTTTAATGAACTATCAATCTTCAAAAAATATGTAGGATAACTATTATTCTTAGTAGCTTTATAAACAATTGAAGGTTGGTTTTTATAAAGAATGATTTTAGTTAAAGAATAATTCTTTAAAATAATATTAATCTCTTTCGGTAAATTAGTTTCTTCCATTATCTTCGTTGTTTAAATAAAGTAATTGAATTATTCATTAAGTGTATATTTTGACTTTTAATTTATAAATCAAAAGCCTAAATCATTATTTAATAAATCTATTTTTCCTTCTCCCAGTCCTGTATTTATAGGTTCACATCCTAAACATTCATTCGAGCCATTTTTAGACAGCCATTTTCTTACGGCAGTGAGTTTTTTTGAACCAACTTCGGATAAAGTACATTCCTCACCTAACAAAAAATCATTGGTTCTGTGTGGTACACAATTACAGGGGTAAATAAACTTGTCTTTTGGAGAAAAATACAAACCCCGCTCCACAAAGTCTTCTCGAAAACGACAATATTATTTAGTTGGATGCTGTGCGAAGTCTCCCGACTTCGTACCCATTCCTATATGCAGTTCCAACTTTGTTAAACTCAATATTCATTATATCTGATAAAATTATTCAAATTCAAAACATCAACAATAGGAATGTCTGCTTTTTTGTTCAAATGTAATGGTTTTTACCACAAATAAATACTTGATTTGTGTTTGTTGCCTATTGGAAAGCGTACAAATTCGGGAGACTTCGCACAGTAATCCTCTTCTGCCGATTTGTTAATAGATCTAATAAAACGATCCCAATCCATCCTTTTTTCGATAGATAGCTCTGATAAATACCATTCTCTTTGTTTTGCTAAAGTAGGAATAAATTCTTATAAATTATCAAATGAGTCTATGTTCAATAGCAATTATCCATTTTAAACTCCGAACGTTTATTTGTAGTTCGAGCTGCGTGAAGGATGGCAGTGAAAATCCTTTTATGAAGCGAAGCGCAATAAAAGATTGTAACGAACAGCCTGACCCGTAGTTTTTACGGAGGGACACGCCCAAAATATTTTCCTTTTCTAACCTCTGATTTTGTCAAATAACTACCTAAAATTCAAAATGGTAAAATACTTGTTTGGGTTGGAAAAATTTTATAATTTTGCAACCCAATTTTATTATGTAAATTAAAGAAGAAGATGGATATTAAAAGAGTAGCAATAGACGCTGTAACTGAGACAATTGTAATGACAGTTGTTCACATGGATTACAAAGGGCAAGTAGCAAAAAGAATAAACGAAAAAATGCCTTTGGCAACTGTTAAAGGATTTAGAAAAGGGGCTGTGCCTAAAGATCTTGTTGAAAAACAATATGGTAAAGGGATTAAACAAGAAGAAGTTCAAAAAGTGGTAGATTTAGCTCTAGAGCGTTTCGTACAATCGGAAAGATTAAACCTTCTTGGGACGCCACTTGCTAAAGTAAACGAAGTTTTTTCTTGGGATACTGAAGAATTGGTTTTTGAATATGAAATTGGTTTAGTGCCAAACTTCGAATTGGATTTAGATGCAAAAAATGACATTGTAAAATATGTGGTTTCTGCTGATGATAAATTAATCGAAGGTCAAGTAGAACGTATCCAAAAACAATTTGGAAAAGCAATTCCTCAAGATGTGGTTGAAGCTGGTTCTGATTTAACTGGAACTTTCACAAATGAAGAAAAAGGAATCAATAACACAACAACTATTTCTTTGGATATTTTCAAAGATAAAGCTACTGCTGATAAATTTATCGGTAAAAAAGTAGGTGATGTGGTAACTGTAAACACAAAAGGTTTATTCGAAGACGATCATCAATTGATGGATGTTATGAAAGTAAATCATGATGACGTTCACGGGTTGGAAGTTGATGTAGATTTCACAATCGAAGCAATCAATACAGCTGAATTGGCTGAATTGAACCAAGAATTGTTTGATAAACTTTTTGGAGCAGGAGCTGTTTCTTCACTGGAAGAATTGAAAGCAAAAATCAAGGAAGATGCTGAAAATCAATTTGCACAACAAGCAGATCAAAAATTATTAGGTGATGTAACTGAGTTTTTAATCGAAAGCACAAAATTCGATTTACCAGCTGAATTTCTTAAAAAATGGTTGCAAACTGTAGGAGAGAAAAAATTGTCTCCTGAAGAAGCTGAAGTAGAATATGCAAGATCAGAAAGAGGGTTGCGTTTTCAACTAATCGAAGGTAGAGCAATGGCTCAAAGTGATATTAAGATTACTTTCGAAGATTTGAAATCATTTACTACAAAATCAATCAGACAACAAATGGCTCAATTCGGACAAACAAATCCTACTGACGAAGAAGTTCAGGGAATTGTTGCAAGAGTTTTGTCAAACCAAGACGAAGTAAAAAGACTTTCTGACCAAGTTGTTGCTGAGAAATTATTGGAATTGTTCAAAGAAAAAGCAAATCCTACTACTAAAGAAGTAACTTACGAAGAATTTATTGCCGCTTCATACGGAGAATAATTTCTAAAAAATTAAGTATATTTGAGCGTCAAAAGGATATTTTTTTTTGACGCTCTTTATTTTTATTGGTTTAAGGTTTAAAGTTCAAAGTTGAGCAACCTTAAACTTTAAACTTTAAACTTTTAAACATGAATTACGGTAAAGAATTTAAAAAATTTGCTACAAAGCACCAAGGAGTAAACTCAATGTATTACGATAAAATCGTAAGTGCCATGACACCTAAAAACATGACTCCATATATCATCGAAGAACGTCAGTTGAATATTTCACAATTAGACGTTTTCTCAAGGCTGATGATGGACAGAATTATATTCCTTGGAACAGGAATTGATGACCAAATTGCAAATATTGTTCAGGCACAGTTATTGTTCCTTGAAAGTGCTGATGCTTCAAAAGATATTCAAATTTACTTGAATTCTCCAGGAGGAAGCGTTTATGCAGGATTGGGGATTTATGATACCATGCAATACATCAAACCAGATGTGGCAACTATTTGTACAGGAATGGCAGCTTCTATGGGAGCAGTTCTGTTATGTGCAGGAGCAGCTGGAAAACGTTCGGCATTGCCACATTCAAGAGTAATGATTCACCAACCATCAGGCGGAGCTCAAGGAGTTGCTACTGATATGGAAATCAACTTACGTGAAATGTTGAAACTAAAAGATGAGTTGTACAAAATCATCTCTCATCATTCAGGACAAACTTTCGAGAAAGTGCATGGTGATAGCGAACGTGATTATTGGATGATCGCTGAAGAAGCAAAAGTATACGGAATGATTGATGAAGTTTTAGTAAGAGGATAAATTTAGTGTTCAGTGTTCAGTATTCAGTAATCAGTTTCAGTTAGATAGTTTTCAGTTTTCAGTTTTTTATTATAATGCTGATTGCCGAACTACGATGACTGACCGCTGTCACTGACTACTGACCACTGACCACTGCTAACTGAAGAAGATGGCAAAAGTAGTATTAGAGTGTTCGTTTTGTGGAAGAAAGAAGCCAGAAACCAATTTGTTGATTGCTGGTATCAATGCACATATTTGTGATAAATGTATCGAACAAGCACACGGAATTGTTTTAGAAGAATTAAAATCCAGCGGAAGTTCAAAACTGGTTGGAGATTTGATTTTAAAAAAACCAAAAGAGATCAGAGCGTTTCTGGATCAATATGTAATTGGACAGGACCAAACTAAAAAAGTAATGTCGGTTGCGGTTTACAATCACTACAAACGTTTGATGCAACAGCAATTAGACGATGAGGTAGAGATTGAAAAAAGCAACATCATCATGGTGGGTCAAACCGGAACAGGAAAAACTTTGGTTGCCAAAACCATTGCGAAAATGTTGGATGTACCTTTAGCCATTGTTGACGCTACGGTTCTGACAGAAGCAGGTTATGTGGGAGAAGATGTCGAAAGTATTTTGACACGTCTTTTACAAGCTGCTGATTACGACGTAGCTAAAGCCGAACGTGGAATTGTTTTCATCGATGAAATAGATAAAATTGCGCGTAAAAGTGACAATCCGTCTATTACGCGTGATGTTTCTGGTGAAGGAGTGCAACAAGCATTGTTGAAATTATTGGAAGGAACCGTTGTAAATGTACCACCAAAAGGAGGACGTAAACACCCAGACCAAAAATTTGTTGAGGTAAATACACAAAACATTTTGTTTATTGCCGGTGGCGCTTTTGATGGAATCGAACGTATTATTTCAAAACGATTGAATCGTCAAGCCGTTGGTTATAGTACTTCTAAAAATGTGGACAATATTGACAAAGACAATTTGTTGCAATACATTATCCCAAAGGACATCAAAGATTTTGGATTGATTCCGGAGATTATTGGTCGTTTGCCAGTATTGACACACATGGATCCTTTAGACAGAGAAACTTTGCGTGCGATTTTGACACAACCTAAAAATGCGTTAATCAAACAATACGAGAAATTGTTTTTGATGGACGATGTTGAATTCACGATTACAAATGAAGCATTGGATTTTATTGTTGATAAAGCTTTAGAGTACAAATTAGGAGCTCGTGGATTGCGTTCGTTATGCGAAGCAGTCTTAACTGATGCCATGTATGAATTGCCAAGTTCTGATACTAAAATTTTAGAAATCGACATGGATTATGCAAAAGAAACCTTGAATAAAAACTTATTGAAGCGATTGGAGATTGCTTCTTAAAGTTTTAAGATAATACCTTTGTCAAAGTTTAAAACTTTGACAAAGGGTAATACTAAACCTGTTCATTTTATTTGAGCAGGTTTTTTTTATGAATTATTTTCTGCTAATTCTTCAAAGTCCTTTTTTGATTATAAAATCAAAACGAAGTTTAAATATTTTTGTAAATTTATAATTGAAAATTTGACCCTAAAAATAATATTATGACAAAGCAAATATGGCTTAATTTGCCGGTAAAAGAGGTGGCGAAATCAAAAGAGTTTTTCGCTAAAATAGGTTTTTCTTTTAATGAACAATACGCTACTCCGCAATCAACATGTCTGTCAGTTGGAGCTACTAATTTTGCGGTCATGCTTTTTGAGGAATCGATGTTTGAAGGTTTTGTGCAAAATAAAATTACAGATACTAAGTCAAGCTCAGAAATTCTAATTTCTATTGATGCAGAAAGTAGAGAAGAAGTGGATGAATTCGCAAAGAAAGTAGAAGAAGCCGGAGGTACAGTTTTCGACAAACCAGCCGAAATTCAAGGTTGGATGTACGGTTGTGGCTTTGCGGACTTAGACGGACATCGCTGGAATATGTTATATATGGATTTTAGTAAAGTACCAAAACAGTAGGTTGCAAGTTAATCTAAAAAAACACAAAATGACAACACTGGAATTTAAAATCGAGATAAATGCTCCAAAAGAAAAAGTTTGGAACGTTTTATGGAATGAAGAAACATACAAACAATGGACATCCGTTTTTTGTGAAGGGAGTTATGCAGTAAGCGATTGGAAAGAAGGCAGTAAAATTCATTTTTTATCTCCAAACGGGGACGGAATGAACAGCATTATTTACAAGAAAATGGATAATGAATACATCGCTTTTAAACATTTGAGTGAAATCAAAAACTTTCAGGAAATGCCTGTTGATGATGCTACTCAAGAATGGGCAGGCGCTATGGAAACGTACCGATTAACAGAAAATAATGGTCTGACTGTTTTAGAAGCTAAAATGGATTCAGTCGAAAAATATGTCGATTATTTCAAAACGACATTGCCAAAAGGCTTAGATTTGGTAAAGAAACTTTCAGAGGAAAAATAAAATATTTAATCTTAAAATAGAATTATGGCATCAATTAATCCGTACTTAGTTTTTAATGGAAACTGCGAAGAGGCATTCCTATTTTATAAATCTGTATTTGGTGGGGAGTTCCCTTATATTGGAAAATTTAAAGACATGCCACCGGCAGAAGGGAATCCCGTGCTTTCTGAAGCAGAGGGAAATAAAATTATGCATGTTACTTTGCCAATCGGTGATGGATCAATCCTGATGGGAAGCGACAGTAATTCGGCAAGTGGAGAAGTTGCTTTTGGACAAAACGTTTCACTTTCAATCAATGCTAAGAGTAAAGAAGAAGCAGATAAATTGTTTAACGGACTTTCGGCAGGAGGAACGGTAACCATGCCAATGAATCAAACCTTTTGGGGCGCTTATTTTGGAATGTTTGTAGATAAATTTGGAATCAATTGGATGGTGAATTTTGATGAAAATGAAAAATAATTATCGTTAAAACAAATTTTAGTTTGCTCTGGGATTGCATTCTTTATGCGAAGCGATCTTAACGGATGCGATGTTTGAATTGCGAAGTTCTGATGCTACAATAGTAGAAATCAACGTGGATTATGTAAAAAAAACCTTGAATAAAATTTATTGAAGCGATTGGAGATTGCATCTTAAAGTTTTAAGAAAAATACCTTTGTCAAAGTTTAAAACTTTGACAAAGGGTAATACTAAACCTGTTCATTTATTGGAGCAGTTTTTTTTTTTGTAGCTAATGATTAATTTAGAGAATTAAAAATGACATAAGAAATTCAAACTTCCATTTTCTCTTTGTGAAAAAACACGGGATATTCTTTTTTATAAGCAATAGATTGCCGATTTTTGCCTTTTGAAAATCAATATTAATAAAAATGGCAGTAGAAGATAAAGAGATTATTTTGTTAAAAGTTTCTGGTCAGGATAAACCTGGAGTAACAGCTGGTTTAACATCCATATTAGCGACTTATGATGCCATTATTTTAGATATTGGTCAAGCCGATATTCATGATACGCTGTCTTTGGGGATTTTATTTGAAATACAAGCAGGGTCAAGTTCGGCGCCTGTTTTGAAAGATTTATTGTTCAAAGCCTATGAATTGGGGATTAAGGTTAACTTTAGTCCAATTTCTATTCCGGATTACGAAATTTGGGTAAAAGCACAACGCAAACAACGCTATATCATCAATGTTTTGGGAGAAACGTTGACAGCTGTACAATTGGCGGCTGTGACCAAAATAATGTCGGACCAAAATTTGAATATAGATTCTATAATAAGATTAACCGGTAGAATTTCTGTGGTTGAAAAAGAAGAATATCCTCGTTCTTGCGTACAATTATCGGTAACGGGTAATATTGTGGATAAAACGTCGATGACTGCCAGTTTTATGGAAATTTCGAGAACTTTAGATGTAGATATCTCTTTTCAAGAAGATAATATGTATAGAAGAAACAGACGTTTGGTGTGTTTTGATATGGATTCTACCTTAATTCAAACCGAAGTAATTGATGAATTAGCTGAATTAGCGGGTGTAGGTAAGCAAGTAAGAGCCATTACTGAATCGGCTATGAATGGCGAAATTGATTTTAGTGAAAGTTTTAAACAACGTATGGCTTTGTTAGAAGGCTTAAGTGAAGATGTGCTACAAACAGTCGCTGAAAATCTGCCCATAACACAAGGAGCACATCGCTTGATGAAGGCCTTAAAATATTACGGATATAAAACCGCTATTTTATCAGGAGGATTTACCTACTTTGGTAATTATTTACAAAAGGAATTAGGGATTGATTACGTTCACGCTAATGAATTGGAGATTAAAGACGGTAAATTGACAGGTAAATATTTGGGTGAAATTGTTGATGGACAAAAGAAAGCTGAATATCTAAAAGCTATTGCGGAAAAAGAAGGTATAAATATCAATCAAACCATTGCTGTGGGTGATGGTGCAAATGATTTACCTATGTTGAATCTGGCCGGTTTAGGAATTGCTTTTCATGCCAAACCAACAGTCAAAGAAAATGCAGCTACTTCAATCTCTAGCCTGGGTCTCGACGGTGTTTTATACCTATTAGGCTACCACGACAGGCATATTGATATGATGGATGAGGAGTAAATAGTGCAAATGGTAATACAAAAAGAGGCTGTCTAAAATTACTTTTCGGACAGTCTTTTTTTATACCTTAATGGTAGATACTTTTTCAGGATTTTCCAATGTTTGTTTTTCGGGAGATTTACAAATTCCTCTGGCTCCGCAACGCATTCTGTGTGGTCCGCAGGAACTCAGAAAAACTAGCGTTATCAAGATGTAGAAGGTGTTTTTCATCTTCCTGTTTTTTTATACTGTTTGAAACTGCATGCTTTTCAATTGTTCCAGATAATCTCTTTGGTTTGATAATCTTGGGATTTTATGTTGTCCACCCAGTTTGTTTTTTCCTTTTAACCAGTCATAAAACAAATTTTTTCGGGCTACATTAATTACTAACGGATTTAACGTCATGTTATTGTACCGTTTCGCTTCGTAATCAGAATTTAGGGATTGTATGGATTCATCCAATGCTTTTTGAAATTGGGATACATCAGCAGGATTGTCTTTAAATTCAATCATCCATTCGTGAGCGCCTTTTTCTTTTCCATTCATAAATACAGGAGCAACGGTATATTCAACGACTTCCATTTGAGTCATTTTACAGGCTTTGGCAATAGCCTGATCCGTATTTTCGACCATTAATTCTTCTCCAAAAACATTAATGTGATGTTTGGTTCTACCCGTAACCCGAATTCGATATGGATTCAATGAGGTGAAACGAACCGTGTCTCCTATCAAATAACGCCATAAACCGGAATTTGTAGTAATCACTAATGCATAATTTTTGAAAAGCTCCACATCTGCTAAACGAATTATTTTTTGATCTGGTGTTCCAAAAGTATCCATTGGGATAAATTCATAGAAAATTCCATAATCCAGCATCAATAATAAATCGCTCGAATTATTGAGGTCTTGAATAGCAAAAAAACCTTCGGAGGCATTGTATATTTCGTAATATTTAAAATCTTTTTTGGGTAGTATTTTTTTATATTGGTCTCGATAGGGTTCAAAATTTACACCGCCGTGAAAGTACACTTCCAAATTAGGCCAAATTTCCAATAAATTTCCTTTTCCGGTTTCCTCCAGCATTTTATTCATTAAAACTAACATCCACGAAGGAACTCCTGCAAAACTGGTTACATTTTCGTTTTTTGTTTCATTTATAATAGCAGTAATTTTTGTTTCCCATTCACTCATTAGTGAAATTTTATTGCTTGGCGTACTGCTGAATTCAGCCCAAATGGGCATGTTTTCGATTAATATCGCAGATAAATCTCCAAAAAAAGTATTGTTATCCTCATATATTTGAGAGCTTCCGCCAAGACGTAGACTTTTTCCAAGAAATAGTTCGGAGTCTTCGTTGTTATTTAAATACAAACACAACAAATCCTTACTTCCTTTATAATGGCAATCTTCCAGCGCTTCGTTGCTTACCGGAATAAATTTACTTTTGGCATTCGTGGTACCGCTTGATTTAGCAAACCATTTTATGGGTGCTTCCCAAAAAACATTCTGTTCACCTTTACGAGTTCTTTCAATCAATGGTTGTAATTCTTCGTAAGTCGAGATAGGAATTCTCTCTGCGAAGGTGACATAAGAATTTATCGAAGCATAATCATATTGCTTGCCCAAAGCAGTATTTTTGGATAGCTGAATTAGATTCATAAGCAATTCTTCCTGAACTTCATTTGGATATTTAAGGAAAAGTTCGATCTGATGGATTCGTTGTTTCAGAACCCATGAGGCAAACGAATTGATTATGGTTAGTGGCATTTTTAAATTATGAATTATGAATTACGAGTTATAACTTTACCAAAAATAACAAAATTTGTTTAACTTGAAACGTTAATCCGAAACTTTAAATAGAATGACTTACGAAGGTGTACTAGCAAAAATGCAAACTGAATTTGGAAACCCAATTCAATATTATCTGGTTTTTGAGAATAGTTTTTTGAATGTGAATCAGTTGTTGAATAAAAATATCGAAATTAATTTTGTCGGATATCAATGTTTGAATTGCGGAAAGAAGAAAAAAATATTCCGACAAGGATTTTGCTATGATTGTTTTTATTCCAGTCCGGCAGTTGGAGATTGGATTATGAAACCCGAATTAAGTACCGCTCATCTTGGAATTCAGGATAGAGATTTGGTTTATGAAGAAAAGGTTCAGTTGCAGCCGCATATTGTGTACTTAGCTTTGTCTAGTGAAGTAAAAGTGGGAGTGACCAGAAAAACACAAGTGCCAACTCGTTGGATAGATCAAGGCGCAACACAAGCCATTTCTATTGTGGAAGTTCCGAATCGGTATTTAGCCGGAATTACCGAAGTTGCTTTGAAAAATCACTATGCCGATAAAACCAATTGGCGAAAAATGTTGACCAACAACATAGAACAAATTGATTTAGTTGCTGAAAGATTGAAAGCAGAAAATTTAATTCCGACAGAAGTTCAGGAATATTTCTATTTGCAAAAGAATGACTTATACGAGATGCATTATCCCGTTTTACAATATCCAAATAAAGTAAATAGTTTGAGTTTAGATAAAACACCACAGTTTCAAGGAAAACTTACCGGAATAAAAGGACAATATCTGCTTTTTGATGACGGAACGGTTTTCAATATAAGAGGTTCCGAAGGATATGTGGTTAAGATTAATGTATAAAAAGAAAGCCTAAAAGGATTTGAAACTTTTAGGCTTTCTTAGTCTGGAAAACAGTTTAAGGTGTTGTCTTAGGTTCTTCCACTTTTTTCTTTTTGTTAAACAAGCCATTTAATAAATCAGCGGCTTTTGTTTTCACTGCAGTTGTAGTTTCTTCCTTGGTTGTAGGAGTAGTGGTTTTTGTGGTATCGCTTGGTTTCTTATTTTTATTGATATAATCAGTTAAAGCCGAAGTTCCTTGTTTTTCCAATCGTTCTTTTTGTTGTTTTACTAATTGAGTAGTCAGATTGTTAACAGCACTTTTTATATCAGTTGTGATTTTTGGATTAGTAAAGTTTCCGGTTAAAATGGCATTTATAGGGAGATTTTCCAATTTTGCAGCATCAGCTGGAGATAATTTTGCAATTAGTGCATTCGCTTCTGAACCAAGGTATTTAGTGGGAACATCAAATTTGATATTGTAATTCATACTTTGGTCAAAACCATGAGAACCGCCAATTGTTGCTTTAATGTTTTGGTATTTGATGTTAAATGGTTTTACATTCACTTTTCCGTCCTTGAAGGTCACCGCTGCTTTTAAATCATTCAGATTGATTTTGCTTACATCGATGAACTTCAAGTTGGAACCCAATGCAGTCAGCAAAGTCGAATTACTGGAGTTTATAGTGGTTGAAAGCAGTTGTCCCAATAAATCTCCCGTAAGTGTTTTCAAGTCAGGAGTTAGTTCTGTTGCATCAAGATTTCCGTTTAATTTGATGGTTGAATTCAATTTTCCATTAATGATTCCGGCTATTGGCGCAATTTTTTTCAACATGTCGAGTTGTGTAAAAGACTGTGCAATATCCACTTGATTTAAATTTAAATCCATATTGAAAACGGGCGTTTTTCCTTTTGTGGAAACAGCTCCGTTTACTCCAATTGTTCCGCCAAAAATAGAGGTTTTTACATTTTGCAAAGTCACTTTTTGGTCTTTCACAATCAGTTTTCCCGAAACGTCTTTCAGTATTAAATTATCATATAATACCGTATTCGCTTTTGCGGTTAGCGTACAATTTAAGAAAGCAGGAATCTTCATGGCTTCCGCTTTTTTAGTTTGCGTTTTAGTGGCTTCCCCGGTTGTCATAAAATCATCTACGGCCAATTGATTTGAATTCATGTTGAAATTTCCTTTCAATTCTTGGTTTCTAAACATAAAACCGTAAAAATTCTCTAAAACTCCCGTTACACTAATGTCACTTTTTCCAGTGGTCGCATTTAGTTGTTTCAAATTGACTTGACTTGGATTAAACTGAACTAAGGCAGTGCTAATATTCATCGTTTTACCATTTTCATCCACATAGTTGAAACCGGACAAACTCATTGTTCCCGCATTGTTAATGTTCTCGTATTGATTTTTCTCCACGGATTGCATGTCAAATTTAGTGGTCACATCTGCTTTTAAAATCCCGGATAGCGGCTTGTCTAACTTTATAGGATAAGCTTTGGAAAGATTGGCCAAGTTGATAGTTCCTTTTAAAGCTGCATCGACGATTGCATTTTGTGTAATGTTTCTAATGTTGGCTTTGGCATTGAAAACATCCTGATCTATTTTGAAGGACAATTTGTCTAAGTTGACATAAGTATCGTTCAGAATCCCTGTTTCATTTATGATTTTAGTATCAATAATGATATTTTGTACCGATTTTGGTAAGTTAGGATATTGAAATGAAGCATTGTTTGAAGCAATTTCAATATTAAATTTGGGAACGGTTGTATCCGAATACAATCCTTTTGCAAAACCTACAACGGTAAAATCGCCGGTTGTTTTTACGTCATTTAAGCTGGCGACATAAGCTGCCGGAATAACACCCAAGAAATTTTTGAAGGAGGAAGTGGGAGTTTTAAATTTTAAATCGTATTCCTGACCCGCTTCAACCATTTGAATAAATCCATCAAATTCTAGTGGCAATTGATTGATTAACGCTTTGTTTTGTTTGAAAGTGTATTTACTTTTTTCTAAATCAATGCCTAAAACTGCATCTAAAGTCAAAGCGATATCTTTCATATAATTGACTTTATCCATGTCGAGAGATACTTTTGCAGTTGACTTGGTAACCAAATCCAGTTTTTTTGCTGCAAAATCTCCAGTTCCTTCATGATTTAAGCTGTCGATTACCATTTTGATTTTTGATTTTTCGTCAAAGTAGCGGAACTTGAAATTCTCGATTTTATAATCTTGGATTTTTAATGACAACGGACTGCTTTTTCCATCGTCTTTGGTTTTGTCATCTTTCAAAGCAATGTCATAATTTCCTATTCCGTCTTTATTGAAGATGATATTGATTAATCCATTTTTAGATGTGATACCTTCAATATTCATAGCTTTATTTTTGCCTTTAAAAAGTTCTTTGATGGACATTTTTAAATTTAATTCACCTAATGAAATTAAAGTATCTCCTTCAAAAGGGGCTTTGTTTATAATGACTAATTTATCCAGCGTTACATTCGCATTTGGAAAATTTTTGAATAAACTTAAATCGGCATCTGCAAAAGAGACTTTGGCATCTACTTTTTCATTGATAGCTTCTGTAATTTTGGCTTTTATTTGGTCTTTAAATAAATAAGGAGCTGCAAATAAAGTTCCTACGAGTAGGATAATCAGAATTCCAATGATTTTTAAAATTTTCTTTATCATAATTTAATTTCTTTAGATTCTATAAACGGAGCAAAAATGGTGCCTTGTATTTTTTTAAAAAAATAGTGTTTTTATAATGTAGTGGTTTTCTGAGTGTTTTTTATAAACAATAATTTAACTTTATAGGATAAAAAAATCCGTTTAATCAATTGATTAAACGGATTTTTTAGTGAACTATGATTGTATTCTAATGGATATTAATTTCAAAAGGCATCATTGCTTGAGTTCCTGTCTGCGCTTGCAATCTTTTTATTCCTTCCATGATTTTATAGTTTTCTGCACCTATTTCTTCTTTAATAAACGTTTCTTTGGATTTTGCAAATGGTAGACGGGCTAAA
This sequence comes from Flavobacterium sp. ZB4R12, assembly GCF_048276375.1. Classification (NCBI taxonomy): domain Bacteria; kingdom Pseudomonadati; phylum Bacteroidota; class Flavobacteriia; order Flavobacteriales; family Flavobacteriaceae; genus Flavobacterium; species Flavobacterium sp. ZB4R12. Next base: position 160,336 of record NZ_JBLNKS010000003.1, read on the forward strand.
ACATCATTAAAATCTTTTTCGTATTCAGGATAGTTTTGAGTACTGTATGTTTTAGTTTTTGCCAAAGCAGCAGCTTCATGTATAGCATCATCCAAGCCGCCAATTTTATCTACAAGCCCAATTTTTAAAGCTTCGGAACCAGCCCAAACTCTTCCTTGTGCGATAGCATCGACTTGTGCAAATGTCATTTTTCGTCCTTCGGCAACGTGAGTAACAAAAGTTTTGTAGATTTTTTCAACCTCTTCCAGAGTAACTGCTTTTAATTTTTGATCCAATGGAACAAAAGGGCTATATTTTGCAGCGTTTTCATGAGTTTTTACTTGCTCTACATTTATCCCGATTTTTTTTATCAATTGACTAAAATTAGGCAATATTCCAAAAACACCAATAGAACCTGTAATGGTATTGTTTTCCGCAAAAATTTTATTCGCGTTACATGCAATATAATACCCGCCTGAAGCTGCATAATTACCCATAGAAACGACCACAGGTTTTACTTTTTTAGTTAATTCAATTTCTCTCCAAATCAAATCTGAAGTCAAAGCATTTCCGCCCGGACTGTTAATTCTAAGCACAATTGCTTTTACATTCTTATCTTTTCTGGCTTCCTGAAGTGAACGGCGCATAGAGCCTTCGCCAATAACGTTTACATCACCTTCACCGCTATGAATTTCACCTTGAGCATATATGATGGCAATTTTGTCATTAGCATCAGTAATTTTTGAAGTAGTAGCTACTTTTTTGGCATAATCCAAAATAGTTATTTTATTATAATCTTCGTCTTTGGCTACTTTTAACAGGTTTTTAATTGCATTATGATACACATCTTCGTAGGCCACAATATCAACTAATCCTTGTTTTTTTGCCATCTCAGGAGTTCTGGCTAGAAGCCCGTTTGCAATTTCGTTTAGTTTTGCTATTGATACGTTTCTGCTTTTAGAAATATCGGTTGTAACGGAGTTCCACACGGCATTCAATAATGCTGAGATTTGTTCTCTATTAGCATCACTCATTTTGTTTTCTAAAAAAGGTTCTACGGCACTTTTGTATTTTCCGTGGCGTATCACCTCCATTTTTACTCCAGATTTTTCCTGAAAATCTTTAAAAAACATAATTTCTGAAGACAATCCTTTAAAATCCATTTCTCCAACCGGGTTCAAATAAATGGGATTAGCAACGGAGTTTAAATAATATTCTTTTTGCGAATATGAATTGGCATAAGCCATTACAAATTTTCCTGATTTTTTAAAGCTTTCTAATGCATCTCGTAATGCTTTGCTTTGTGCCATTCCCAGTGAAGAATCGGTATTCAAAATCGAGATTCCTTTGATGTCATCGTCAGTTTTTGCTTCTTCAATTGCATTGATAATGTCAGAAAGACCTATGTTTTTGCCATCGGAAAATAACTCCATCCAAGGGTCTTTGTATTTACCGGCGTAGTCGTTTTTTATGTTTTCTAAGTCCAGTTCGATAACTGAATTGTTCTTTACGGTTACACCTTCGGATTCGCCTCCAAAAATGGCTCCAATAATTAGTATCCCAAAAAAGAATAACATAAAAAAGATGAAAATACCTATAATGGTTGCCAACACATTTCCTAAAAACTTCATAATTGTATTTTTTTAATAAGTCTAAAAAGAGGTTGAATTGTTACAGATTTAATTTTGTAAAATCTAAATTTAGTTATCAACACTCTTTGCAAAGATACTTCTATTCTAAAATTCTTTTAGTTAATTTGTGCTTAATATGAAATCACAACATCAAGTTATTTTAGCGATAGGAAGTAACCAAGGAAACCGATTGGAAAACATCGAGCGTTGCTTGCAATTGATACACCAAGAAGTGGGAACGGTAATCAAAGTTTCAAAACTATATGAAACGCCGTCTTGGGGTTTTGACAGTAGTGCATTTTATAATTGCGCATTGGTAATTCACACTTTTAGCTCGGCAAATAAAATTCTGTCTCAGGTTTTGAAAATTGAAAAAAGATTGGGGCGTATTCGCAGTGAAGAATTAGGATACCAATCTCGAATTATAGACATTGACTTAATCACTTTCGATTCAGCAATTATTAATTCTGAAAAACTCCAAATTCCTCATCCATTAATGCAAAACAGAAAATTTGTTTTGTTGCCAATACAAGATTTGAATTTAGACTGGAAGCATCCTGTTTTAAAAAAAACAATTTCGGAGTTGCTTGAAGCCTCTCCGGATCAAAGCATTTGTGAAGTTGTACAAGATTTAGAAAATCCTCTTCAAAGTATTGCTTTGGAGCAATTTAATTATGTCGCTTTTGAGGGGAATATTGGAGCAGGAAAGACAACTTTGACTATGAAAATTGCTGAGGATTTTAATGCTAAAACCGTATTGGAACGTTTTGCAGACAATCCTTTTTTACCTAAATTTTATAAAGATCAAAACCGTTATGCGTTTCCATTGGAAATGTCATTTCTCGCCGACAGATACCAGCAATTATCAGATGATTTAGCGCAATTTGATTTATTTAAAGATTTTTTAGTGGCTGATTATCATATTTTTAAATCTTTAATTTTTGCCAAAATAACACTCGCTGAAGACGAATACCGTTTGTATCGAAATTTGTTTGATATCATTTATAGAGAAATGTCAAAACCGGATTTGTATATCTATTTATATCAAAATTCAGAGCGTTTGTTGCAAAATATAAAGAAACGCGGTAGAAGCTACGAACAAAAAATCCCGGCAGAATATTTAGATAAAATTAATAACGGTTACCTTGATTACATTAAATCACAAACGGAACTGAATGTTCTGATTATTGATGTCTCTAATCGGGATTTTGTAAAAAACCAGGAAGATTATCTGTATGTTTTAAATGAAATTCAGCAGAAAATCAGGTAATTTACAAAACTATCTTTTAAGTGAAAAATGACCTCTTACTTCGGGTTTGGTATTGTCTATTTTTAAGATATACCAATAATCGGATGCGGGCAATAGATTTTTATTCAATGTTCCGTCCCAAGTTAGTTTTGATGCATTTAATTGGGTAATCATTTTTCCATATCGGTCAAATATGGTCACTTCAGCTTCAGGGTAATTAATTAATCCTTTTACTTCCCAAAAATCATTATAAGTATCGTTGTTTGGGGTGAAAAATTTAGGAATAATAAGAACAATAAAATTTTCTGTATCATAACTGCAGTAATTTATTTCTCTTACATAAGCAGTTTGCAATCCACTTGGCACATTAAAAAACACATTTGAACTTTGGTAATTGATTCCGTCAACGGAATATTCAAAATAAATCTCAGGATTTTTTATATAGATTACAACGGTAGTTTCATTGACGTCAATACGATCTATTTCGGGGGTGTTGTGTTCAATAACAGTGATTTTTTTTGTACTAGTGCAGTTTTCGGGAGCTGGGCTTGTTACATTTATAGTATAGGTTCCTAGCGTAGAAACGACAATTTTTTGAGTTGTTTCACCAGTGGACCATAAATAAGTCATATTAGGAATTTGTGCATCAAGTGTTAGTGTACTGGATTTGCATAGTGTTAATTCCTGATCCATAACAACTGGTGGAGTATAAACATTAACTTCAACCGAAATCCGATTACCATTAGTGCATCCGTTATTTATGGCTTCTCCGTAAAATGTTGTGTTTTGAGTAACATTGGGTAGAGTCAGACTTGTCCCAGTTCCTATGATAGTGCTGCCGGTTAGACTAGAATACCAGTTTATATTTCCAGTCGAAGCGATTGCTTCTAGTGTTACGGTTCCTGCTCCACATCTGGAAACGGGGGAATTGGTAGCTATTATAGTTGGAATTGTGTATATGGTTGCTGTAACTGCAGTTCTTGATGTTGTGCATCCGGCATCAACATAATAAGTTGTTGTGGCTGTTAATAATGGTGTTGTATAAGTGTTTCCAGTTGTTAATGAAGTTCCACCACTTGCCGCACCATACCAGTTTACGCTACCATTAGAAGCGGTTGCTTGAAGCGTAACTGTGCCTGAATCACATCTTGAAGCTGGTGTAGTAGAAGTAATTTGAGGAATTATTATAGTTGTACTAGCTGAAATTTGAAGATTTTCAACATCATTTGGCACCATTCCGCCATATTCTACAATATATCCCTTTGATTGATAATCTCCAGTTGAATCTCCATTTAATTGCAGATCGTTCCATGATCCTGGAATTCCAGATACTCCAGGTGCTTTAACGTGTGCATAATGTTCATTACCATTACTGTTGTTTGGTTCACCAGCATTCCAATTTGTATAAGACATTACCATTCCTGTCTCCGGTCCTGTAGCCCATTTCCAGACGCCTTCTGTTTCGGTATCACTGCCTCCAATCCAGCCGTTTCCAGCCGCCTGAGCTCCTGCCAATTGGGCTTCATCAGCCGCTGTCAGAGTGGCTAAATAACCTTTTAACCCATAATAAATCTTTGTTTCCGTAGCTAATTTTGCTTCTGTCCAACTGATTCCTGGGTTATAAATATATTCGTAAAAATGTTTGTTTCTAGGTAAATAATTTGCTTGTCCTATTGTGATTGAGAAATTTCGAATGCCTGAAGGAGAAGCTGATGAATTACTAAATTCAACTTCTTTTATGGCATTTACAAAGTCGCTATATAAAACATCTGCTCCTGTTGGACTGGATAATTTTAATTTTCCTGAGGCAATATCCCAACTTGAAATAATTGTTGGATGAGAACCAGTAAGTGTTAATTGATCCTGTCCATTTACATAACCTGAAGAAATTTGAATATAAATGGCATCAGTACTAGGTTCAATTGGATCGTTTGCTATTGTTATATTTTCTACAATTTTTATTGAAGAACCGGGGCAATATATTTGATTTCCAGTAGCTTTAATTACGGGCGGTGTAATAGCTATGGCAAACTTGTTTTTAGTTTCCGAATGAAACAATAAATAAATAACTTGATTAGGTGCTGTTATGGTGTCTTTTTTTATAGGATAAAATAGAATTGTTGCGTAAGTCACATTCGAAATAAATAAAAAAGCTAAAGTTATTTTCAAAAAATGATAAATTCTCATGCGATAAAAGTATTGCTATTCTTATTTTAAAAAAAAATTATTTTGGCCAGTTTAATTTTTGAAACAAATCCCAGACTACAATGCCTGCACTTACTGAGATATTTAAAGAATGTTTGGTTCCTAATTGTGGAATTTCGATACAGCCATCGCACAATGCAACTGCTTCTTGAGAAACGCCATACACTTCGTTTCCAAAAACTAAAGCATATTTTTTCTCCTTTTCAACTTCAAAATTTTGAAGAAAAACAGCGCTTTCTACTTGTTCAATAGCAAGTGTGGTAATATTTTCTTTTTTTAATTTTTCAATAACTTCAAGAACGTTTTCATTATGTTCCCAAGCTACGGTTTCAGTTGCGCCAAGTGCTGTTTTATGAATTTCTTTGTTTGGAGGTGTTGCAGTGATACCGCACAAATATATTTTTTCTATTAAAAAAGCATCGGCAGTTCTAAATACGGAACCAATATTATGCAAACTACGAATATCATCTAACACCAAAATGAGGGGTGTTTTTTCGGATTCTTTAAAAGCGTCAATGGATTTTCTTTCGAGTTCGCTGTTTTCCAGTTTTCTCATGTTTTTTTAGGTTTGTTTTAATAAAAAAAGCTTCCGAAATTAGGGAAGCTTTTTTGTTATAATTAATTTAGAATTTAGCTCTTTGCGTTATCTGCTAAAACAGTTCCTTTTATTGTAAGTACTTTAGTAGGTTGTCCTTCAGCATTTGAAGTAATTGTTACCGTTTTTGTAAATGCACCAACTCTATCAGTAGCGTATTTTACACCAATAACTCCTCTTGCGCCAGGTGCAATTGGTTCTTTTGGGCTCGTTGGTACTGTGCAACCACAAGAACCTTGGGCATTTGTAATAATTAATGGTTTGGTACCATTATTAGTAAAAACAAACTCACGTTTTCCATCTGCATTATGTGCAATAGTCCCGTAATCAATAACTTCGTTTACAAAAACCATTCCAGCGCCACTTACTTTAGTAGTTGTAGCTTTTTTTTTTGTAACCTTTGATGTTTCTTGTGCATTAGAAGCTGTAACCCCTAATACTAATAATAACGCTAGTGTAACTATTTTTTTCATGTCAGTTTTAATTTAAGAATTAAACACAAATCTATAGAAAAAATAGAAATTACATCTTAAATTTTCCTTAAAAATATTTTAATTTTTGAAGTGATAGTTATTCGCTATAAAATATATAAATTCGCTGACACATTTTTAAATATAAAATAACTTGGCATCTAAAGATAAAACGGTTAAGGAAACGCCATTAATGAAGCAGTACAACGAGATCAAAAGGAAATATCCTGATGCGTGTTTGTTGTTTCGAGTAGGAGATTTTTATGAAACTTTTGGAGAGGATGCTGTAAGGGCTTCAAAAATTTTAGGAATTGTATTAACCAAACGTGGAGCAGGTTCTGAGACCGAAACAGCTCTTGCAGGTTTTCCGCATCATTCTTTGAATACCTATTTGCCAAAACTGGTCAAAGCAGGGCTTCGAGTGGCGATTTGCGATCAACTCGAAGATCCAAAAATGACAAAAACGATTGTGAAACGGGGTGTTACTGAACTTGTAACTCCGGGTGTTTCTATGAACGATGAGGTTTTACAATCTAAAACCAATAATTTTTTAGCTTCTGTTTTCTTTGCAAATAAATCAATAGGGATTTCGTTCTTGGATGTTTCAACAGGAGAATTTTTAACAGCGCAAGGGAATGCAGAATATATTGATAAGTTGTTACAGAATTTTAATCCAAGTGAGGTTCTGATTCCAAAAAATAATAAAAATGATTTTCGAGAAATTTTCGGGGATGACTATCATAGCTTTTATCTGGAAGACTGGATTTACAAAGAAGATTATGCATTCGAAACCTTAACCAAGCATTTTCAAACTATTTCCTTGAAAGGATTTGGAATCGAAGAATTGAAAGAAGGAATTATTGCTTCGGGAGCCATTTTGTATTATTTATCCGAAACGCAACACAATAGAGTTCAACATATCACCGCAATTCAGCGTATCGCCGAAGATGCTTACGTTTGGATGGATCGATTTACGATTCGTAACTTGGAATTGTACCATAGTTATAATCCAAATGCGGTTACGCTTCTCGATGTTATTGACAAAACGCTTTCGCCAATGGGCGGACGATTGTTAAAACGATGGTTGGCGCTTCCTTTGAAAGACAGTACTAAAATAAAAAGCCGTCATCAGGTAGTTTCTTACTTGAAAGACAATCAAGACGTTTTAAAAAATATTCAAAAGCAAATCAAACAGATTTCGGATTTAGAACGTTTGATTTCGAAAATTGCTGCCGGAAAAGTATCGCCTCGGGAAGTAGTTTATTTGAAAGAATCATTGGATGCTATTATTCCAATAAAAACGCTGGCCTTGGAAAGTCCGCAAGAGGCAGTAAAAGTGATTGGTGACAGTTTGCATAGCTGCGAATTATTGCGGGAAAAAATAAAAACGGTTTTAAATCAGGATGCTCCCGTGGCTATTGCCAAAGGAAATGCTATTGCTAAAGGAATCAATGCAGAATTAGATGATCTGCGAGCAATATCAACTTCTGGTAAAGAATTTTTGGAAGGAATTGAAAAACGGGAATCACAATTGACAGGTATTTCTTCTTTGAAAATATCTTTTAATAATGTTTTTGGATATTACATCGAAGTTAGAAACTTGCATAAAGATAAAGTTCCTTCGGAATGGATTCGAAAGCAAACCTTGGTCAATGCGGAACGTTATATTACTGAGGAATTAAAAGAATATGAAACCAAAATCCTTGGTGCCGAAGAAAAAATTCATAAAATAGAAGTAGAGTTATTCGAACAATTAGTCAGTTGGATTGCCACTTATATCAAACCGGTTCAAATGAATGCTAATTTGGTTGCACAACTGGATTGTTTGTGCTCTTTCACTCAATTGGCTATCGAAAATAAATATGTTTGTCCAGAATTAGACGAGACATTCGAACTGGAAATTAAAAACGGAAGACATCCTGTTATCGAAAAACAACTGCCGGTTGGTATGCCTTATATTGCCAATGATGTTTTCTTGGATAGAGAAACGCAACAGTTGATAATGATTACTGGACCCAATATGTCCGGTAAATCGGCTATTTTGCGTCAAACTGCTTTAATTGTACTCTTGGCTCAAATGGGAAGTTTTGTTCCCGCAGATAGCGTGAGAATGGGTATTATTGATAAAATATTCACAAGAGTAGGAGCTAGCGATAATATTTCGATGGGTGAATCCACTTTTATGGTCGAAATGAATGAAACAGCTTCCATTTTGAATAATATTTCTGATAGGAGTTTAGTGCTCTTAGATGAAATTGGGAGAGGAACCAGCACGTATGATGGGATTTCAATCGCATGGGCTATTGCAGAGTTCTTACACGAACATCCTTCTAAGCCTAAAACATTATTTGCAACGCATTATCATGAGTTGAATGAAATGAGTGAATCACTGTCTAGAATTCAGAATTATAATGTGGCTGTCAAAGAATTGAAAGATACGGTGCTTTTCATTCGAAAACTGGTAAAAGGCGGAAGTGCGCATAGTTTTGGAATACACGTGGCGAAAATGGCTGGAATGCCACAAATCGTAATTCTGAAAGCACAAAAGCTTTTGAAAAAATTAGAAAAGAATCATTCTAGCGATGCGCTGAACGGAATAAAAGCTGCGAAAGACGAAATGCAAATGAGTTTTTTCAATCTGGATGATCCTTTGTTAGAAGAAATCAAAGAAGAGATTATTAGTTTGGATATAAATACCATTACGCCTATGGAAGCATTGATGAAACTTAATGAGATTAAAAGAATGTTGACCAGAAAATAATTTATTTTGTTTTAAAGTTTACGTTATCAGAAAGTTAACTTTTATCTGTGATTTTTTTATAAAAAAGGCTTGTTTAATTCAATAAATGTCCTAAATTTGCATCCGCAATACAGAACAAGTATCGCGGTTCTTTTTAAGAATTGATAATGCGAAAATAGCTCAGTTGGTAGAGCGCGACCTTGCCAAGGTCGAGGTCGCGGGTTCGAGCCCCGTTTTTCGCTCCAACACCACATAATGCTCGGATGGTGAAATTGGTAGACACGCTGGACTTAAAATCCAGTGAACAGCAATGTTCGTGCGGGTTCAAGTCCCGCTCTGAGTACTAAAAAAGCTTCAAACTATGTTTGGAGCTTTTTTTTATTAAACAATTTTTTTAAATGTATTTTATTTATATAATTTATTCTAAAAAATTAGACAGGTATTATGTAGAAACTACAGATGATGTCGAAAAAAGATTGGGAGAGCATAATTCCGGATTTTATAGCGAAGTGTTTACAGTAAAAGGAGCTCCTTGGGAATTGAATTTAAGTTTCGAGTGTGAATCGAGTGGAAAAGCTTATGGATTAGAGAAGTTTTTGAAAAGAATGAAGTCTAGAATTTTTTTGGAGAAAGTGATAGTTAACCTGGATATCTTATTAGATATTCAAAATAAATTATAATATACGGGTTCAACTCCGAAGCTTCGGAGCCGCTCTGAGTACTAAAAAAGCTTCAAACTATGTTTGGAGCTTTTTTTATTTTAAAATAAATCCATTTAGATTTTTATAGTGTTAATTACAAGTACTTAAAAGTGCAGTGCTTTTAGTGTTTATGTAATTTAAAAATATAATCATTTCAGTTTTAACTTTAATGATGCAATTCATTTCAAGGTATAGTATGGGAGCTTTTGTAATAAGTAAAAGATATAATGAAGAGTATAAATTTGTTTTTACTTCAAGAAAGGGGAAAATTATTTTTACAAGTTTAAGTTATGAACTTAAGTTTGAATGTGAAGAAGATATTGAAAAGTTAAAAGCAGGTATTGGATCGGCTGACTTTTTAAAGTTTAAGTCTTCCAATGGGAAGTACTTTTTTAAATTGATGTTAGGAGGTAATCATTTTGCAACAAGTAGAAAATACACCACTTCATTAAGACTTCAAAAAGGAATTGATGAAATTGTACGATATGGATCAATGTCGGAAACATTAGATTTCTCTGCAAATGATTTCGTTTTCAGTGATTAAGATTGAAAAAAACTGATTTGTATAAAAAAAGAGAGCAATTGTACCTACCTACAATTGCTCTCTTTTTTTTATTTGTAATTCCGTTTCTTGAAAGATGGGGATGTTATAAATTAAAAAAGCCATCTCGCATAGCGGATGGCTTTAAAATTTTTAGAATTTAAATTCTAATTATTTTTTTGCAGCTTCAGTAGCAGTAGCAGCAGCATCAGTAGCAACAGCAGCAGCAGAATCAACAACAACAGCAGCAGAATCAACTACAGCAGCAGCAGAATCAACAACAGCAGCAGCAGAATCAACTACAGCAGCAGCGTCCTCAGCAGGAGCATCAGCTTTTTTACATGATACAACAGTCAAAACAGCAACAACAGCTAAACTTAAAAATACTTTTTTCATCTTAATTTAATATAAAAGGTTAATTATTAATTCGTGGCAAAGATATAAATTTTTTAATATGTAAAATATTTTTTTATTTTTTTTTTAAAAAAATAATATTTAAGTCCAACATTCTCATTTGCAACAACTATTATGCCACAAGAACAATTATGTAAAAAATATAGTGCAAATTTAATGGATAATACTCTTACAGACTTTTTAAGTAATCCGATTTTAACTAATAGTTGTCCAGTTTTGGTCCTGTTAAAAAAAATAATTAACGATGGAATATTGGTGTAAATTGATTTTTTTAATTGTTAGCTTACTTCTTTATAGCGTAAATACTGAAAGGTTAATGCGTTTCAAATTTTGAAATGGTATTCATAATCATATTTGTTGCGCCTTTATTCATTTGTACAAAAGTGCTGCAAATATGCCCTTTTTCCTGTCTTTCCACCTCATTTAGAATTAAGTTTGTAAAAGCAGCATCCAGCTCCCTTTTATTGGAAACAGAAGTACAGCCTTCCAGATTCACTAAAGCAGTTGCTTCGGCAAAATGAGAATAGTTTGGCCCTATCACTATTGGAACACCAAAAGTCGCAGGTTCAAGGATGTTATGTACTCCAGGATTTCCAAAACCGCCTCCAACATAGGCAATATCTGCATAACTGTAGATTTTGGTCAGGATACCAATGGTGTTAATGATCAGAACATCATATTCGGCAAGAGCTGCATTTTCCTTTTCAGAAAAAAGTATCGTTTTTCTAGTAATGCTGTTTTTCAGCTGTTGAATCTGTTCTTCTTTTATATTATGAGGCGCAATTATAAATTTGACATTATAATTGTTGGAGTTAATAAAATCAACTATTAAATGTTCGTCTTTTGGCCAAGAACTGCCAATAACGATTGTTAAAGTATCGTTTTTAAAATTGGCGATAAAATCCAAAGCATTGTTTTTTTCTAAAATAGCAGCAACCCTGTCAAAACGCGTATCTCCAGAAACGGCTACATTGGTTTTGCCTAATTGGAGTAATAATTTTTTAGAGTTTTCATTTTGTACAAAAAAATAAGTGAAAGCATCTAAAGCTTTTCTGTAAAATCCTCCGTACCATTTGAAGAACATCTGATTTTCTCTTAAAATTCCGGATATTAAATAAGTAGGCGTATTTTGATTCTTAAGCTCGCTTAAATAATTCAGCCAATATTCATATTTGATAAAAAACACTAAATCGGGATGAACGAGTTTCAAAAACTCCTGTGCATTTTTTTTTGTGTCTAAAGGCAAATAAACCGTGACATCAGCAGCGGTATTATTTTTACGAACTTCGTAACCCGAAGGGGAGAAAAATGTAACCACGATTTTGTGTAAAGGAAATTTTTCTTTGATTTTTTCAATTACAGGCAAGCCTTGCTCGTATTCGCCTAATGAGGCAGCGTGAAACCAAATCGTTTTATCAAAAGGTTTTATTTTTTGTTCCAAAGTAGGAAAAACAACTTTCCGGCCTTCAACAAAAAGTTTGATTTTTGGACTGTAAAAGGCTATGATTTTTAATAAAAAACCTGCAATTCGAACAATTAGATTATAAAGAAAAAGCATCATTGAAATTTTGTGGCTAAAATACGTTTTCTTTATATTAATTTCTTCCGAAAGAAATATTTAAATTTTGGTTGTCAGGAACCCACTTTTTTATTTCATCGGAATAATATCTTTTTTAATGTGGGTTTCATTGGTTTAAACTCATTAAATAACTATTTTTGTTCTTCGTTTTAAGAAAGTGTTTGTTGTTTCCAGAAACGGTAATCTTTCGAACTTTAAACAAAAAATTTCAATGAAAAAAATCCAAATGGTTGACTTAAAAAGTCAATATGATAAAATTGCAGCCGTTGTAAACGCATCTATTCAGGAAGTTTTAGACACAAATACTTATATCAACGGACCTCAAGTTCATCAATTCCAAAAATCTTTAGAAGAATATCTGGATGTAAAACATGTAATTCCATGTGCCAATGGAACCGATGCCTTACAAATTGCGATGATGGGATTGGATTTAAAGCCTGGCGATGAGGTAATTACTGCCGATTTTACTTTTGCAGCAACCGTTGAAGTGATTGCTTTACTGCAATTGACGCCGGTTTTGGTTGATGTGGATATGCATAATATGAATATTTCTATCGAAGGAATTAAAAAAGCAATTACGCCAAAAACCAGAGCGATTGTTCCGGTGCATTTGTTTGGTCGTACCGCCAATATGGAAGCAATTATGGCTATTGCCGCAGCACACAATCTATACGTTATCGAAGATAATGCACAAGCCACTGGTGGTAATTGTAAATTTTCGAATGGGACCAAAAAGAAAGCTGGAACTATTGGGCACGTAGGGGCAACTTCGTTTTTTCCTTCAAAAAATCTTGGATGCTATGGAGATGGCGGTGCTATTTTTACGAATGATGATGCTTTGGCGCACAAACTTCGCGGAATTGTAAATCACGGAATGTACGAACGCTACCACCATGATGTTGTAGGAGTGAACTCTCGTTTAGACAGTATTCAGGCAGCAGTTTTGAATGTTAAGTTGCCTTTATTGGATCAATATAACAATGCTCGTCGGAGTGCTGCTGTAAAATATAACGCCGCATTTTTGGGTCATTCGAATATAATTGTTCCTTTTTTTGATGAAAATGAAGACGATTATGTTTTTCATCAATATACATTACGAATCATTGATGCAGATAGAAATGGGTTGATGCAACATTTACTTGATAAAGGTATTCCATGTGCAATTTATTATCCAATTCCTTTGCATTCGCAAAAAGCATACGTAGACGCTCGTTACAAAGAAGAAGATTTTCCGGTAACGAATCAGTTGGTAAAAGAAGTAATTTCGTTGCCAATGCACACGGAACTTGATGATGAGCAAATAAAATTCATTACGGAAAGCGTTTTAGAGTTTTTAAAATAATGTAGAGACGCGATTTATCGCGTCTTTTTTATAAAATGAGATGTGATAAATCGCGTCTGTACAAAAAAATAAAATGAAAATACTAGTAACAGGAGGTTTAGGTTTTATTGGTTCTCATACCGTTGTTGAATTGCAAAATGAAGGTTTTGAGGTGATAGTTGTAGATGATTTGTCAAATACATCATTGAATGTATTAGATGGAATCCAAAATATTACTGGAAAAGTTACTGCTTTCGAAAAGCTAGATTTGCGCGACAAAGATAAAGTACAGGATTTTTTCAAAAGACATCACGATATTTCAGGTGTGATACACTTTGCGGCTTCAAAAGCAGTTGGTGAAAGTGTAGGGAATCCATTGTTGTATTATGAAAATAATATTAATACGTTAGTTTACTTACTTCAAGAATTGCAACAAAAACCAGAAGCCAGTTTTATTTTTAGCTCATCTTGTACCGTTTATGGTCAAGCTGAAAAAATGCCAATTACTGAAGATGCTTCGATTCAAACTGCCATGTCTCCTTATGGAAATACAAAACAAATTGGGGAGGAAATTATCACTGATACTGCCAAAGTAACCAATATTAATGCGATTTTATTGCGTTATTTTAACCCGATTGGATCTCATCCCTCGGCTGAAATTGGTGAATTACCTATTGGAGTGCCGCAAAATTTAGTGCCATTTATTACTCAAACTGGGATGGGTTTGAGAAATGAACTATCAGTTTATGGGGATGATTACCCAACTCTGGACGGAACTTGTATTCGAGATTATATTCATGTAGTTGATTTGGCAAAAGCCCACGTTATTGCCTTACAACGATTATTAAATAAAAAAAATACAGCTAAAGTAGAGACTTTCAATCTGGGAACCGGAACTGGTAGTTCCGTTTTAGAAGTCATTTATGCGTTCGAAAAAGTAAGCGGTAAAAAATTACCTTACAAAATAGTTGCCCGTAGAGAAGGTGATGTTGTAGAGGCTTATGCCAATACTGATAAAGCGAATAATGTTTTAGGCTGGAAAGCACAATCCACTTTAGAAGAAGCTATGACAAGTGCCTGGAAGTGGGAACAGAAAATCAGGAAATAAAAAAAAGCTGTCAACGACAGCCTTTTTTTTGGATTATTTTTTTGCTGCTTCTTTTAGTTTTTCCGCGGCTTGATTCATTTTATCAGCCCCTTTTTCAAGAACTTCCCCTGCTTTAACCTTAGTAGAATCAGCTGCAGCATCAACTTTTACAGCTGCCGTATCTATCGCTTCCTCCATTTCATTTCCAATAGCTTCAGTAGCCTCTTTTACTTCATCTTTTGTTTCTTTTTTACAAGAAGTTATTAAAGTTGCAACAAATGCTAATCCTAAAAGTGCTTTTTTCATTTTTTTCATTTTAAAAAATTAATAATTGAGTGAACTTATCCTATAAAGATAAAAAAAATCCTCACAAACTTTCATTTATGAGGATTCTATTTGTAAACGATTTTATGACTGAACACTGCGATGCGACTGAACACTAATTACGCGTTAGCAGTAGCCGCTTCTTTATCAATTTTTCCAATCAATCCGGCTAATACTTTTCCTGGGCCCACTTCAGTAAACAAAGTCGCGCCATCGGCAATCATTTGTTGTACAGATTGTGTCCATTTTACGGGAGCAGTTAATTGGATGATTAAGTTTTTCTTTATTTCGGCAGGATCTGAAACCGCAGTTGCCGTTACGTTTTGATACACCGGACAGATAGGAGTCGAGAAAGTCGTTGCTTCAATAGCAGCAGCCAGTTCTTCTCTTGCCGGTTCCATCATTGGAGAGTGAAAAGCACCGCCAACAGGCAGCAATAAAGCGCGTTTTGCACCCGCCGTTTTCATCGCTTCGCAGGCTTTTTCCACTGCTGATGTTTCTCCAGAAATCACTAATTGCCCCGGACAGTTGTAATTGGCAGCCACTACAATTCCGTCAATCGAAGCGCAAACTTCTTCCACAATATTGTCAGCTAATCCTAAAACTGCTGCCATAGTCGAAGGTTTTATTTCGCAGGCTTTTTGCATGGCCAAAGCACGTTGTGAAACCAATCGCAATCCGTCTTCAAAAGACAAAGCGCCATTCGCAACCAATGCTGAAAATTCACCTAATGAATGTCCTGCTACCATTTCTGGTTTGAAATCTTTACCTAAAGTTTTTGCCAAAATCACCGAATGCAAGAAAACTGCCGGTTGGGTTACTTTGGTTTCTTTCAATTCTTCGGCTGTACCTTCAAACATGATGTCAGTGATGCGGAAACCTAAAATTTCATTGGCTTTCTCGAATAATTCCTTTGCTAATGGAGAGTTTTCATATAAGTCTTTGCCCATTCCTGTAAATTGTGCGCCCTGACCCGGAAATACGTATGCTTTCATCTGTAGTTTTTTTATTGTTTTTTATTTGTCAGATGGAATGCCAAAAGGCATTTCATATATTTTTGTTTAAAGTTTAAAGTTCTGCAATGTTGCGGAAAAAATTAAATTAAGCTACAAAAATACTACTTTTTTAGGATTTATAGGGATGACTTTTAGGAGCAGGTGTTTTTATGTTTTTTCATCATGAGTCGTCCCGCTATCGCCTTTATCTCTTCGCTACGCTACGAGGATATCGGCTCTATCGGGGCTATTTTAGAACTTTTGGCTTCCTATTTACTTTCTGATTTTTCGGGAAGTAGTTTAAATGAAGTCACTTTGAATCGATCGTTCTCTACTTTTCCTGCCACTTCGGCTTTTCTTACAGCTGAGCAAAAACCATCATCAGCATGCGCATCACCATGAGAATCAATAGAAGTGCCATCTACAAAATAGGCTTTTCCATCTATTCGAACGGCTAATTCACAGCCGTGTCCTTCCATTCCAAACTGGCATTGACCGCAAGAAGCTTCTACAATTTGTGATTTTGGTAGTTCTTTTTTATCTTGTGCGCTAACTAAAGCTGTAGAAAATAAAAAGATTAGAATTGCTAACTGTTTCATAGTTTATGAATTTACACTAGCTAAGATAACAGTTTTTTATATTTTAAGTGTTACTATTTAGCTTGAATAATTTTTAAACATATAAATCCATAATAATCTGGAAAAACGAATATTAAAAGAAGCCATTGTAATAATAACAACAGCAATAATAGGAATGATTCTTAAATCGAAAGTTTCCTTAAAAAAAAATTGGGCAATAACATAGGTGGCAATTCCTTGAGCTACTGTCAGGCCATAATTAACATACATAGCACCAAAGAAATAGCCAGGTTCCTTTTCGAATTTAAATTGACAATGCGAACAATAGGGATTCATTTTAGGGAATCCAATATTGAAAAAAATGTTTTTTTCTTTAAATACCTTGCCTTCAAGACAATGAGGGCAATCATTATTTAGGATGTGAGCAATAGCGTATGACATTTTTATTATTTTTATCAAAGGTATTTCTTATCCACGTCAAGGATGTTTTCTATATTCGCTAATTATAGCACAATAAAGACATTGGGTAATCATGAAAAAATATCCTATTTATAACATTCAGCGGTTTAACTGTAATTCTGTGAATAGTGATTTGTACATTAATACATTCAAAAATCACTTAATCGACCATAGTTTTGTTGAGGAACCGCATCGGCATAATTCGTATGTTTTGGTTTTTTTTACCAAAGGTTCGGGAACACATGAAATCGATTTTGATGTGTTTTCGATTCAGCGGGGAAGTATGTTTTTTTTGCAGCCCGGACAAATGCACCATTGGGATTTATCGGATGATGTGGAAGGGTTTGTGATTTTTTATTCACAGGAAATGTATAATCTCTATTTTGGACAAAAAATAATTGGCGACTATCCTTTTTATTCTTCGGTGAATAATACCCCTGAAATGGTGTTTGATGCAGTCGAGTCCAAAGCAATTTTGCCTTATTTTGATAATATAATTTCGGAAACCCAGGGAAACCAAATGCTGAAGCAAGATAAGATCATGAATCTGCTAGATAGTATACATATTGAAATTGCCAGAAAATATAGTGAAACTCTTCTCCATGAAGCGCATTCATATAATGTGAAAATTAAAAATTTTGAAGTGCTTTTGGAAAAGAATTTTAAGACAGAAAGAACGCCTTCTTTCTATGCATCACAACTCCACATTACATTAAAACATTTGAATAGGATATGCAACGAAATCCTGAAAAAGACCACTACCGAAGTAATTACGGATAGAATTATTCTCGAAGCAAAACGAATGTTGATGGATAAAAAAATGACTGTCAACGAAATTGCAACGGAATTAGGGTTCGATGACTATTCCTATTTTACACGATTATTTAAAAAACATACTGCAATGACACCGACTGCTTTCCGTATTTTTAAAAGGTGAGGTTTACTACGTGTTGAGTGTGACCTAAATTGAGTAAAAAAAGTTAGCCACGAATTCTCGCTAATTTCTTTAAAATTATAATGAATTAATTCGTGGCGAAAAAACACAATGCGCACAATTCGTGGTAGAGTCAAAGGTAACTACGAATTCACAGTAACTAAACTGGCGGCTTTTTTTGCTCTTTCTACAATTTCTTCAATCGATGTTTCTAAAGTGTCATTGACTAAAGCTACTCCCATTCTTCTATACGATCTTGAAGTTGGTTTGCCAAAGATTCTGAAATCAGTTTTAGGTAAAGAAGCAATTTTTTCGATGCCCGTGTAAGTTGGATTTGTTGAATTTTCCGAAGCCAAAATCACGGCACTGGCTCCAGCTTTTTCTAATGTGATTTCGAAGATAGGCAGACTAAGAATAGCTCGTAAATGCAATTCGAATTCATTGAAATTTTGTGTTCCAGCCAAAGTTACCATTCCGGTATCATGAGGCCTTGGCGATAATTCCGAGAAATAAACACCGTCATCAGCAAGGAAAAATTCGACACCGAAAAGACCTGCTCCGCCCAAAGCTTCTGTCACTTTTTCGGCCATATCTTGCGCTTCGTATAAAGCTGCATCGGAAATTCTGGCGGGTTGCCAGCTTTCCTGATAATCGCCACGTTCTTGTCTATGACCAATTGGAGCACAAAATAAAGTAGGATTATTATTTTGAACTACGGTCAATAAAGTGATCTCCGAATTGAATTTTACAAAGGCTTCAACAATCACTTCTACAACATCTCCACGGGAACCTTCAACGGCATAATTCCAGGCTTTTTCGATATCGGATTCCGTTTTTATAGTCGATTGTCCTTTTCCAGAAGAAGACATTAATGGTTTTACCACGCAGGGCATTCCAACAGCTTCTACACCTTTTTGTAATTCATCGGCAGTTGTGGCGTAGCGATAATTAGCCGTTTTTAAACCTAATTCTTTGGATGCCAAGTCGCGGATCGCTTTTCTGTTCATGGTGAAGTTTGCCGCTTTTGCCGAAGGAACAACAGTAATACCCTGCTTTTCGTAATCATAAAAACGTTCCGTACGAATAGCTTCTATTTCAGGGACAATAAAATCAGGTTGATGTTTGGCAACAATTCGATCTAAGGCTTCGCCGTCGAGCATATTGATAACTTCAAAATCATGAGCCACTTGCATAGCAGGAGCATTTTCGTAACTGTCAACTGCGATTACGATTTGTCCGATGCGTTGTGCTGCGATTACAAATTCTTTTCCTAATTCGCCTGAGCCGAGAAGTAGTATTTTCATGAAAAAAGTTTAATGTTTGAAGTTTAATGTTTAAAGTTGCGTAAGGTTATGAATGCAATTTATAACTAAAGCAAAAATACTGTTTTTTTGAAAGTATTTCTTTTTGAATTCTATTATATTTTTACTTTTAGGATTCTTCATAATCCTATTTTTATATGTAAATAATAGAATGTAATCACGTATTTATATATAAAAAATAGATTATAATTTCATATTTATATTTTTTTTTTATATTTGTATTAATGTATAGGAGTGAATTATGTTAGAAATAGCCAGAAAATTAAAGGATAATTTACTTGAAAAATGGAATTCAGGCAAAGTTTTGATTGTTATCGGTCCAAGACAAGTTGGTAAAACTACCTTGATAAAATCACTCTGCGAAGCGGAGGGTAATTATCTTTTTATCAATGGGGATGATCCGGAAGACAGGCTGCTTTTAGAAAATGCAGGCGAAAATAAACTACGAAGTATTATTGGAAACTACAAAACGATATTTTTTGATGAGGCACAGCGAATAAGAAATATTGGTATGGTGCTCAAAATTATTAATGATCAAATTAAAGGAATTCGTTTGGTAGTAAGTGGATCTTCTGCTTTGGATATTACCAATGAAATTAATGAACCACTAACGGGTAGAAAATGGGAGTTTAATTTATTTCCTTTTTCATGGCATGAATTGCAAAATCATTTTGGATATATGCAAAATGCTAAAAATCTTCCTCGTTATATGATTTATGGTATGTATCCTGAAGTGATTACTAATTTTAATGATGCCGAAAGTGTTGTGAAACAAATCGCAGGAAGTTATCTCTACAAGGATTTGTTACAATATCAAGGAATTCGTAAACCCGAAGTTTTGGATAAATTGTTGCTTGCGTTGGCTTTGCAATTGGGGTCGGAAGTGAATTATAACGAGCTTTCCAGAACGGTTGGCGTTGATAGAGCTACTGTAGAACAGTATATTTCATTATTAGAAAAGGCTTTTGTTGTTTTTAGATTACAACCTTTGAGTAGAAATGTACGCAATGAAATGAATACTTCTAGAAAGATTTATTTTTATGATAACGGAATTAGAAACGCTATTATTGGAAATTTTAAATCTTTAGAATTTAGACAAGATATAGGCGCTTTATGGGAAAATTTTATTATTTCAGAAAGAATAAAATTTTTGAATTACAATAATTGGTATGGTCGTTTTTATTTTTGGAGGACGTATCAACAACAAGAAATAGATTGGATAGAAGAAATAGATGGTGCTTTTTCAGCATTTGAATTCAAATGGAATACTAAAAAATCAAATAAAGCTTTTCCGAAAACATTTATTGATAATTATGCAATAAATAAAACTTTGGTGGTTACGCCAGAGAATATAGATGATTTTTTGGTTTAATGATTAGTGGTTGTCAGGCATTTTTTGCGTGAGGGATAGAAGAGGAAAGCCCACAGCAAGACGGAATGAAATGGAGTTTTGCGAGGACTTGCAACGAATAGCCCGACCCGCTTTTTCAGCGGGTCACGCCCATAAAAAAATAGTTTAAAATTTAAAGCGGTAAAACTTTAAACCTTAAACTATTTTGAAACTTTAAACAAATTTTATATTATGCTGGAACTTCGGTTAATGATACCGCTTCTTTTATTCTGCGTAACGCTTCTTTCAATAAATCTTCGCTTGTCGCATAAGAAAAACGAATACAGTCCGGGTTTCCAAATGCATCACCTGTTACGGTTGCCACATTAGCTTCGCCCAAAAGATACATAGAGAAATCATTGGCATCTTTGATGAAAGTTCCTTTCAATGTTTTTCCGAAGAAAGAAGAAACGTCTGGGAATACGTAAAAAGCACCTTCTGGAACGTTGATTTTTATTCCTGGAATGTTTTTCAATAATCCAACCACTAAATCTCTACGGCTATGAAAAGCTTGAACCATGTGTTTTAAAACGCTTGGATCAGCATCTACAGCAGTAATGGTAGCACGTTGTGCAATACTGTTGGCACCGCTTGTTACTTGACCTTGTATTTTTGTACACGCTTTAGCAATGAATTCAGGAGCTCCAATATATCCAATTCTCCATCCTGTCATGGCGAAAGCTTTTGCTACTCCATTTACGGTAATCGTTCTTTCTAACATTCCTGGGATTGAAGCGATGCTACAAAAAGTTCCTGAGAAATTGATGTGCTCGTAGATTTCATCGGCAACAACATAAACGTTTGGATATTTCTCCAACACTTTTGCTAATGCAGTTAATTCTTCTCTGTTGTACACAGATCCACTTGGATTACAAGGAGAGCTGAACCACATCATTTTTGTTTTTGGTGTGATGGCTGCTTCTAATTGTTCTGGTGTGATTTTGAAATCAGTATCTACAGAAGTTGGTACTTCTACAGGAACTCCACCTGATAATTTTACGATTTCGAAATAGGAAACCCAATACGGTGCGGGTAAAATTACTTCGTCACCATCGTTTAACATTACTTGAGCAATGTTGTATAAAGATTGT
Organism: Flavobacterium sp. ZB4R12; assembly: GCF_048276375.1. Lineage (NCBI taxonomy): Bacteria > Pseudomonadati > Bacteroidota > Flavobacteriia > Flavobacteriales > Flavobacteriaceae > Flavobacterium > Flavobacterium sp. ZB4R12. Next base: position 181,941 of record NZ_JBLNKS010000003.1, read on the forward strand.
TTTGCTCCTGTTGAAACTACAATTTGAGATGGTTTGTACTCTAAATTATTGTCTCTTTTGAATTTTCTACAGATTGCTTCTTTTAAATCAGCATATCCTTCTACTGGAGAATACGTACTGTAGTTTTCGTCAATCGCTTTTTTGGCAGCTTCTTTAATGAAGTCTGGGGTATTGAAATCAGGTTCGCCTAAACTTAAGCTGATGATATCTTTTCCTTGTGCTTTTAATTCTCTGGCCAAAGCGGCCATTGCTAGTGTTTGTGATGTAGCTAGATTGTTAATTCTGTCTGAAAGTGGATTCATTTTTAGTTAATTGTAATTAGTTTTTTAGTTTTTTATTGTGACGCACCAAAGCTCTAGTGTGATTATATAAGTTCCGGTTTCATTCCTAATTCTTTCAAATGCTTAAAGTGAGCGATAACGGCACTTCGCATCGTTTTATATTCGTAATAAGGCAAGTTACATTCTTGAGCAGTTTCTTTTACGATTTTTGCAATTTTACCGTAATGTACATGACTAATGTTTGGAAAAATATGGTGTTCTATTTGGTGATTTAATCCTCCAGTGTACCAATTTACGATGCTGTTTTTTGGAGCAAAATTGGTTGTGGTGAATAATTGGTGAATCGCCCAAGTATTGTCCATTTCTCCTAATTCATTTGGAGAAGGATTAGTGGTTTCTTCAACTACGTGTGCCAATTGAAAAACAACACTTAGTATTAATCCTGCAGTATAATGCATTACAAAAAAGCCAATAAGTACTTTCCACCATGTAATTCCTATAAAAATAGGTAATACAATCCAAATGGAAACATAAATTACTTTTGTAATGATTAAAGTAGTCCAAAGTATTTTTGGGCTTTTGGCTTCACCATAGGATAATTTTCTTTTTAGGTAACTTCTCATTTGTTTAAAATCAGTTGTTATAGCCCAATTGAAAGTTAGTAATCCATATAAGAAAACAGAATAATATTGTTGAAAACGGTGAAAATTATACCATTTAGCTTCTTTTGTAAAACGGATGACGCGTCCGGCATCTAAATCTTCATCATGACCGGGAATGTTAGTATAGGTGTGGTGTAAAACATTGTGTTGTACTTGCCAGTTATATACATTTCCTGCAAGAACATAAATAGTTCCACCCATGAATTTATTTACCCAATTTTTATTAGAATAAGAGCCGTGGTTTCCATCATGCATCACATTCATTCCCACTCCAGCCATACCTATTCCCATGACAATAGTCAATAATACATGGGCCCAAAATGGCATATCCAGGGTTAGTATCAAAAAATAGGGCGCAAGAAAAACGGTAAACAGAATTATGGTTTTCAAATAAAGTTTCCAATTTCCTGTTTTTTGGATGTTATTTTCCTTGAAGTAATTGTTTACCCGCGAGTTAAGCGTTCTGAAAAATTTCAGATTGTCTTGCTTTGCAAATGTAGGAGCGGTCTTGTTCATATAATTTTATAATAATCCCCAAAGATAATTATTATAAATTTTCAATATGCAAAATTGAGTTAAATATTTACAATCTAAAAATAGTACTTTTGTTAAAAAATTAGAGCATGGACGAGATTCTTAAGTATTTTCCTTATTTAACCGATATTCAAAAAGAGCAATTTGAAAAATTGGATTTTCTATACCACGATTGGAACGAAAAAATCAATGTCATTTCGAGAAAAGATATTGATGCTTTATACACCAAACATATTTTGCATTCGTTGGGAATTGCGAAAATTATAAAATTTGAACCGGGAGCTTATGTTTTGGATGTTGGAACTGGTGGTGGATTTCCTGGAATTCCATTGGCGATTCTTTTTCCGGAAACCCGTTTTTTTCTAATAGATATTATTGCCAAAAAAATCAAAGTGGTTCAGGCTGTGGCCGAAGCATTAGAACTGAAAAACGTAAAAGCAGAACAACTTCGCGCCGAGAATGTAAAAGGCGATTTTGATTTTATTGTGAGTCGTGCTGTCACTAATATGCCGGATTTTGTTTCTTGGGTGAAAACCAAAATCAAGAAAAATAACAAACACGAATTGAAAAATGGAATTCTCTATCTAAAAGGTGGCGATTTAACCGAAGAGTTAAAAGATTTTCCAAAAGCCACAGAATACAATTTAGCCGATTTCTTTGAAGATGAATTCTTCGAAACGAAGAAAGTAGTGCATGTGCCGTTGAAGTTTACAAGTTAAGAGTTTACTCATAAAGTTGTCATTTCGACGAAGGAGAAATCTCCTATAATCAATAGTATAGTCTAGAGATTGCTTCGTTCCTCGCAATGACAATATTGCACAAAAAAACAAACCCCACAAGGATTCAAAATTATTTTGAATCCTTGTGGGGTTTTTAAATATTTAGATAAGATTGCGTCGTTCCTCGCAATGACTTTATTCTCCTAAAAACGCGTATCTGTAATCTTCTGGAGTGATAAATGTCTCTTTAATCGTTCTTGGTGAAGCCCAACGCAATAAGTTCAATGCTGAGCCCGCTTTGTCATTCGTTCCTGATGCTCTTGCGCCACCAAAAGGTTGCATTCCTACAACTGCTCCAGTTGGTTTGTCATTGATGTAGAAGTTACCGGCGGCATTTTGCAATTTGGTAGTCGCTTGTTCAATAGCATAACGGTCTTGACTGAAAACAGCACCTGTTAAAGCATATTCTGAAGTCGTGTCAACCAATTCTAAAGTTTCTTCCCATTTTGCATCTTCGTAAACGAAAATCGTCATAACAGGTCCGAATAATTCGGTTTCCATTGTAGTGTAATGTGGGTTTGTTGTTACTATTATTGTTGGTTCAATAAAATAACCAACAGATTTATCATAATTTCCACCAACGATAATTTCGGCATCTGCATCTTTTTTGGCTTGGTCAATAAAACTAACCAATTTATCGAATGAACCTTCGTGAATAACAGCGGTGATAAAGTTACTAAAATCTTCTGGCGAACCCATTTTCATTGATTTGGTATCTGCGATTAATTTTTCTTTAATCGCTGGCCACAAACTTCTAGGAACATAAGCTCTAGAGGCTGCAGAACATTTTTGTCCTTGGAATTCGAAAGCCCCACGAACAATTCCTGTTGCAACTTGTTTGGCTTTCGCACTTGGATGAGCAATAATAAAATCTTTCCCACCAGTTTCACCTACAATTCTTGGGTAAGTTTTATAATGGTGAATGTTTGTTCCAATTTTTGCCCAAATGTCTTTGAATACATGAGTTGAACCTGTAAAGTGAATTCCTGCGAAATCACGACTGGCCAAAACGGTATCAGTAATCATCAAAGCGTCTCCAAAAACTACGTTGATAACGCCATCAGGAACACCTGCTTCTTTGAAAACATCGATAATGATTTTTGCAGAGAAAATTTGGCTGTCACTTGGTTTCCAAATAACAACATTACCCATCATAGCAGCACTTGCAGGAAGATTTCCAGCAATGGCAGTGAAGTTAAAAGGAGTGATGGCATACACAAAGCCTTCTAGTGGTCTGTATTCTAATCGGTTCCACATATCTGAATTCGATTTTGGCTGATCACCATAAATTTGAGTCATGAATTCTACGTTGAAACGTAAAAAATCAATCAATTCACAGGAAGCATCAATTTCGGCTTGATGAATATTTTTAGACTGCGCAATCATTGTTGCGGCATTTATTCTTGCTCTGTAAGGACCTGCAATTAGTTCGGCAGCTTTTAGGAATATAGCTGCTCTTTGTTCCCACGCCATGTTAGCCCATTCGGTTTTTGCTTCCAGTGCATTGGCAATGGCTTTTTCTATATGCAATTTTTCGGCAAGATGGTATGTTCCTACTATATGTTTATGATCGTGTGGAGCTGTCATGTTTTTGGTATTGCCAGTTCTAATTTCTTCGCTTCCAATGTATAATGGAACGTCAATTTTAGATTGCCACATTTGGCGGTATGCTTCTAGTACTTTTGCTTTTTCTGGCGAATTGGGAGCATACGATTTTACAGGTTCGTTTACCGCTTTTGGTACATGAAAAAATCCTTTTAACATATTTGTAAAATTATAAAATTAGAAATCCTTGTAGTGTGTTTTTAAATAATGCACAAAAGTACGAAGGATTGTTTGAAAAATAGACATTTTTTGCTGTAAACTAAAAGTGATGCGTTTAGATTGTAGAGTTTTAGCCCGGATAGAAATAGAAAGCTTTTTGTAGTTTCGTTGTATTTTTTCTTCTGAAATAAGTGCGACTTTAGAAGTTCCTTATTTTACTTAGAAAAAAATAAATGAGGCAATGAAAACTTGAAATGAATTGCTTCGCCTATTCGCACTTTCAGGCTCGGGTGCTGTGAGCTACTAAAAAAATGAATTTATATCTTAATTCAAGGCAAATGGAGCGCAAAGTCTAAAAGTAGGCACGATCACTTTGAAGTTTTTTGTGGAAGTAAAATTGATCATGTTAAAATAGCCTTTCATGGCGCCGTAAGGAGACGACAATAAGCAACCAGAGCTGTAAGTATGAAATTCGCCTGGTTTTAGAACTGGTTTTTTGCCAATTATTCCTTCGCCATCTACGATTTCAAGATCATTTAGTGAGTCAAAAATTTCCCAATGACGAGAGGTTAATTGTACGGAATCTTTACTGTGGTTTTCGATTGTAATTTCATAACTAAAGGCAAAGTGAATCTTATAGTTTTTGAAGTAGGTGCCTTCAAAACTAGTCAATACCGTTATCTTTATGCCTCTTGTTATTTGAGAAACCATACTAAATATGTGAATAGGTGCTTAATACCGACAAATTTACAAAAAATTGATTTTGTATAGTCGTTTTTCGAAAAGTTTTTTTAGTTGATGATATTTAATGAATTTGCTGTTCCTTTTCCTATGGCTCTATCATATCGATCGGTATTTTCTCGGTAATAGACCATTATGGAGTAATCATTTTCTGTTTGATAAAAATTCCCGTCAATTGCATTTTCATGATCGATAATACCTTTGCTGTCAGCAACTGTATATTGAAAATTAGTAAATCCTTGCTTTATTAAAATTGCTTTTTCATAAATACTCTTCTTTTCATTATAATCCATTTTATATTCTGGAGTTAAATTATAATTATTGAACATGCCGGTGATATAAATGTCTTTATTCATTCTAAAAGTTGGAGCCGAAAGACTAAAATATGCCCAGGCATAATCAGCTTCGATTTCACTGTCGGTCGCATTTATGTTCTTAACAACAAAATTTCCGTTTACGTCTTGTGTTACGGAATACGGATAATTTGTTCGGGCATTATTAGTATATAAATAAGAACTATAGATCTCATTATTAGAATCTACACGGGCTACATTATTATTAGCAGCTCTAATGTCTTTGTTTTCAAAATACAAAAACTCGTTTCCTGCCCAAAATTGGGTTTGAGTATCATATTTATAAATTAAATCATTTCCAATCGTGTATTGAGGGGTAATGTTTGTAATTGCGTCATTGAATTGTCCATTTTGGAATAAAACTACTTTTACATTTTTAATAGGATTTTGAAAAGTAATGGTACTTGATTTAATGGTAAATTCTAAGTTGTGTTTAGAATCTAAATTGCTGACAGTTCTCGCTCTTTTTACTTGGATAGGAACGGTGACAACATCTTCATAAAGAACGAATTTTCTGGAAAAAACAATTTCTTTGTCGTTGTTTAAAATTTTCAGCATGTAATTACCGCTGATTAATAATTGTGTAAACTGATTTGGAATAGCCAGTCTATAATGGGAATAGATTTGTAACGTGTTGAAAGAATTAGTGTAATCTGAAATTCTTTGGTTGTCAAAACCTCTTAAATATTCACTTTTAGGGATGTCTGTTGGATTCCAATTATAGTTGCAATGTGTTATTTCGTAGTAATAATCTGCTTCATTGCCAAATAGATCATCAAATTGCAACTGAAATCCTTCTCCTAATTTAAAAATCGGAATTACATTTTGTTCACTTTGTACAAAAGAAATCGTCTTAATATTGTAGGGCGGAGCAACCTCTTTTTCTACTTGTGCAGTAGCCGAAGTGATTATAAAAAGCAGAACTGTTTTTTGAAAAAGAGCTTTAAGCATATATCTTGAATTGCTGAAATGTAAATATAACAAATTAAGCAATACTATTATTATGCCAATTATAGGGTAGTCCTATTTTGATTTGTCCAAATCTATTTAAAACAAACAGGGATAATTTCGCCTTTGGCCAAGCAATATTTTTCTACTAATTCCGGTGCTATTTTATTAGTATAATCTTCTTCAACGACTTTGAAACCGATACTTCTTAATTTATCAAAATAATCGCGGCCATAAATACGAACGTGATCGTATTGCCCGAAGATTTTAGCGCGTTCTTTCTGGTCAGTAATGGTATCATCTGCAAAAGTAGTGGCTCTGGATAAATCTTGTGGAATTTGTAAAATCGCCATTCCGCCTGGTTTTAAAACTCGATATAATTCCTGCATCGCTTTCGTATCATCCGGAATATGTTCCAAAACGTGATTGCAAAGAATAACATCATATTGATTGTCTTCGAAGGGTAAATCACAAATATCCGCTTTTACATCTGCCAAAGGCGAAAATAAATCGGTTGTGGTATACTCTAAATTTTTCTGATTTCGAAACAATTTATAAAAGGCTTGTTCAGGTGCAAAATGCAACACTTTTAGTGCTGAATTCGTTTCAGCATCTCTTAATTTTATTCTTTTGGTATTTGTAACCGAAGAATCTGAAACGAGTTCAGATTGAAAAAAATCAGTTTCTTCATTCAAATACAACCACAACAAACGGTGTCTTTCCAATGAAAGTGTGCTTGGTGAAAGCACATTATTTCTTTGCGTTCCATAACCGTAAGGCAGGAACATTTTGAAACTTTTCCCATCAATAGGATCAGTAAATGTATTTCCTTTTAATGCCAATGCAAGAATTGGACGGACCACATAACTTAAGCGAATAAGTAATGGACGTGGTATGGTGTTGAGTATAAGTTTGAAAAGTTTTTTCACGGAATTGAATTGGATTAAAAAAAGTTAAACACGAATTTCACGAATTTACACGAATTATTGCTGTGTTAAAAAAATTGCACGAACTTTAAATGGTCCTAAAGTTGAGTATAAGTTTGAAACTTTTTTCATGGGATTAAAATATATTTGGATATGAATTGTATTAAAAAAAATAAACACTCCCGATAGCTCTATCGGGATTCACGAATTTACACGAATTTATATAATGTAAAATAGGATTTTCACGAATCTTAGATTATTGTTAAAGGATTATTCTTCGGTATTTAAGGCTGTCTTCTCCAAAATTCACTAATAATCCAAGTTTGTTCTGCGAAGCTGCTAAATAGTTTAATGTTTGTTTTATTTCGCCATTAGAAAGACTTTCAATTGCTTTTATCTCTAAAATAATTTTATTGAAAACTACAAAATCAGCAAAATAATAACTGGATAATATGATGTCTTTATATTCTATATGATATTTTGATTCTCGATTGTAAGGAATTTCATTTTTCTTGAATTCATATTCTAATGCATCGCCGTAAACTTTTTCACTATGACCTTTTCCTAGAATTTTATGAACTTCCATGCAAAGCCCGATGATTTGATAAGATTCTTCTTTTAGATAAATTTCATTCGTTTTTTATAGTGTTAACGAAATTTTTAACACAGTAATAATTCGTGTAAATTCGTGTAAATTCGTGAAATTCGTGTTAAACTTTTAAATCAGTTTTAGATTTTTAAAGGCTCTCTTCTAAACTCGTCTTCTTCATTACTCACAATTCCTAACGCTTTGTATATATATCCAAAAGTCGATAAAATCTCAGGTTTTCCATCAATAATAGCAACATCATGCTCAAAATGGGCACTTGGTTTTCCATCGGCAGTAAGGATTGTCCAACCGTCTTTTAATTGTTTGATGTTTCTGGTTCCCAAATTAATCATAGGTTCAATGGCCACAACCATTCCTTCAACAAAAAGTTTTCCTCTTCCTTTTTTACCATAATTAGGCATTTCAGGATCTTCGTGCATTTTTTGTCCTACTCCGTGTCCGACTAATTCACGAACGACACCATAACCATGTGCTTCAGTGTATCTTTGAATAGCATTTCCCACATCTTCCACACGATTTCCTAATTTTAATTCTCGGATTCCTACGTATAAAGACTCTTTGGTTATTTGCAATAATTTTTTAGTTTCGGGAGTTACTTCACCAATTTCAAAAGAATAAGCGTGATCACCATGGTATCCATTTTTATAAGCGCCACAATCTACAGAGATTACATCGCCACTTTTTAAAGGAGTATTATTTGGAATTCCATGAACGACTTGTGCGTTTGGACTCATACAAAGTGAATTTGGAAAACCATACAAACCAAGAAAACTTGGTTCGGCTCCATGATCACGAATAAATTCCTCTGCTAATTTATCTAAATATAAAGTGGTGACACCTTCTTTTATTTCAGAAGCAATCATTCCTAATGTTTTTGATACGATCAATGCGCTTTCTCGCATTAATTCTATTTCTTCACGTGATTTTACAATAATCATAATTTCGAATTTTCAGTTTGCAAAAGTACAATTTTATGAGAACTTTTGATGTCAAATTTTTGATAATAAAAAAGCTGTTCCGATTAGAACAGCTTTTTTGAATTATATTTAAATCGGATTTAAAATATTTTGATTCAAATTACTTCTAAGTTTTACAGCAAAGAATGACACGTCATAACTGCCGGTTTTTCAATGCCCATCAATTGTAAAATAGTTGGAGCAATATCACCCAAAACTCCATCATGAATAACCCTTAAGTCTTTATCCACTAAAATAATTGGAACTGGATTTGTTGTGTGTGCTGTATTAGGGCTTCCATCAGGATTTATCATAGTTTCGCAGTTTCCGTGATCTGCAATTACAATGGTAGTGTAATTATGAGCTAATGCGGCTGTAATTACTTTTTCAACACATTTATCAACAGCTTCACAAGCTTTTATCGCAGCACTCATAATTCCAGTATGACCTACCATGTCGCCATTGGCAAAATTTAGACATACAAAATCCACTTCTTCTTTTTCAAGTTCAGGAACTAAAGCATCAGTAAGTTCAAATGCGCTCATTTCTGGTTGCAAATCATAAGTGGCTACTTTTGGAGAATTTTTCAAGATGCGACTTTCGCCAGCAAAAGGTAATTCTCTTCCACCGGAAAAGAAGAAAGTCACGTGTGGATATTTCTCCGTTTCGGCAATACGAATTTGTTTTTTATGTGCTTTTTCTAAAACTTCGCCAAGGGTTTCGGTAATGTTGTCTTTGTTGTAAACAACTTTTACGTTTTTATACGTTTCGTCATAATTGGTGAGGGTTACATAATACAAATTCAATTTGTGCATGTTCTCCTCATGGAAATCTTGTTGCGAAAGCGCTTCAGTCAATTCTCTACCTCTATCTGTTCTGAAATTGAAGAAAATAACTACATCATCTTCCTCAATAGTCGCAAGGGGTTTGTCGTTATCATCAACCACAACCATTGGATGAATAAATTCATCGGTTACGTTAACTTCATAACTTTCTACTATCGATGCAACTGGATTTTTAGTGCGGGTACCGGTTCCGTTTACTAATAAATCGTAAGCTAGTTTTACTCTTTCCCAACGTTTATCACGATCCATTGCGTAATAACGTCCAATTACAGAAGCTAGTTGCACGGTAGTATTTGCGATATAATCTTCTAGATCCTGAATGTAATTTTTACCTGATTTTGGATCAACGTCACGACCATCAGTGAAGGCGTGAATGAAAACTTTTTGCAATCCGTATTGTTGTGTTGCATCAATTAAACCACGTAAATGAGAAGTATGCGAGTGAACACCACCATCAGAAACTAAACCTAAGAAGTGTACTTTTTTATTATTTTCCTTGGCATAAGTAAAAGCATCAACCAATACTTGTTCTTTTGCCAAAGTATTATGTGCTACGGCAAGATTTATCTTGGCTAAATCCTGATATACTATTCGTCCAGCGCCAAGATTCATGTGTCCTACTTCACTATTTCCCATTTGTCCTTCTGGCAAACCTACATTTAAACCATCGGTTCTAAGTTGAGCACTTGGGTAATTTTTATAAAGGCTATTTATAAATGGTATATTGGCATTATCAATTGCAGACACCTTAGGGTCAGGAGATTTTCCCCAACCGTCCAAAATCATAAGAATTACTTTTTTGTTCATTGTAATATATTTTGAGCAAAGATAAAGCATTTCTAAAAATGTTCGAAGAAATCCAAATCACTATTATTCATTCGTAACATAACAATAACAAATAATGATAATTTTGTTGCAGAAACCGTAGTTTTTTAAAATTAATGCAACTTAGAATTTATTTTTTACGGCGTTATAGTCTATAAAATAACGAATACTTATAGAAAAAACATGTTTTAGTTGATCGTTGGTTAGTAAAGTAGTAACTTTTTTTCCAAAGTCTTTATCGATTTCTCTTTGAAAATTGGCGGCGTTGTTTCTATATAAAATAGAAATTTCACTTCCTGGGGCAAACCACCAAGAATAAGATATATCACCATTCCAAGAGAAAAAACTTGAGTTTCTATTTTCAGTATAATTCATATAATCCGTTAGTCTTCCGTTTTGTTCTAATGATAAAAAATTCTTGTTTTCGGCAAAAGACCAATAATGGCGCAAGGAAAGATTAAAAGTCATTTTACTGTTGATAGAGTATTTTCCGGAAAGAGAGTTGGAGTACGTAAGAACATTTCGATTGGCAAAAATGATAGTGTTTGGTGTTGTAGCATTTAAATCGTCATCTATACTATCTATATATCCTTTATTGTTGTTTTGCCTGAAAAAATGAAAGTTGTAATTCAATGAAAATTTATCATTGAAACGGTATCTTGGGCCTATATCGAAACCATATGAATTTCTTCCAGGTTCACTCAAAACAGCAAATGATGGATTGATATCAATCGCAAATTTATTATTGTAATTAGAAGAAAACATAAACCAACCTCCCATTCGTTTTGGAAAAATTAAATACCTGTTTTCTGTCCTAGGTTCATAATAATCATGGGATTCGATTGGATTGGCATTTATTCCTAATCCAAAATAATGGTTTTGTTTATTGTTTGAATTAATATTAAAGTTGATATTATTGCCTTGAATTTTTCCTGTTTCTTTTTGAAACTGGGTGTACATATTGATATTAGTATTGAACGAATTGAAATATTTGGTCGGATTTAATATTCTATAATTTGCATTTCCATAAATTGCATAATAGTTGGTTTCAAAATTAATTCCTAAATCATTGTTGTCGAAATCTTTTGATAGTATTTCTGTTCCTATACTATATCTGTATTTTCCAGAAGTTTCACCGAAGTTTAACGATGTCGCAGTTCCTTTTTTGTCTTCAATATCGTTTATGTAACTGTATTTGAAATTTCCAGAAAGATTATAGGTGTTTTTCTTCGTATTTAAGTCCCAAACTAATGCTGAAACATTTCCATCACGAAAACTTCCGTTTCGGGTAACATTCGTATTGATAAATGAAATAGAAGAATTTTTGCGAAAGCGTTGATCCAAAACCAAAACATTATAATTTGCCAATGGTTCCACTAATTCTCTTCTTATTTCTTTAGTGTCATTGTTCTGTATTGATGCATACGTTTTTTCAGTAACAGCATTTAGTATTCCTATTCCCAAACCATCTTTTGTTCTACCGGATACTTTTAAAGCATTGATAAGATTAACACTTGAAGGATTGTCAATAATTTCTTCATTACTTGCAGTTGTCGGGTAATTTGAAGGCCTACCGCCAATTCTTCTTGAATAGAGTAAATTCCCTTTGCTGAATAAATCGGTCCCTTCGGTGAAAAAAGATCTATTTTCATTAAATTGTTGCTCAAAAGGACCTAAATTTAAAATCTGATCATCGTATTTTGTTTGTCCAAAATCGGGAATAAGAATAGCGTCAAGTGTAAAAGCATCGTTTATGCCATATTTTATATCCAGACCACCTTTGATTGTTCCGTACGTTTTTTGCTGTGAATTTGCATTTACATAAAAAGAAGAATAGGGTAAAAGAAAAAGTCGGGTAGGAGTTTTTATATTTTCAATTCCTTCCAAAACTCCAGTTTGTTGTGTGAAAGTTCCAATTTTTGAATCAATAAAGTTCCAGCTGTATTTATGTTTATCACGCTTTATTTCTCTAAAGAAATTAAGGCCCCATGTCTGTTTGTTTTCGCCTGAGAATCTCAAAGCAGCATATGGAATTCGCATTTCAACAACCCAACCAAAATTGGTAATAGTAGCTTTGCTTTTCCAAACAGCATCCCATGAATAATCTTCTCCATTGGTGTCTGTTCCTATGCAGTCAGCTTGTCCATCTGATGCAGAAACAATAAAACGAAAATCTTGTTGTCCATCATTAAAACCATTTACAAAAACTCCAAAAATGTCTGAAGCACCAAAATTATCTCTTTGGACTATTTCTCTCAGGATTTTCTTAGGCTCATCATCATACATTGCTGCAGCAATATAGATGGCATCATTGTCATATAAAACTTTTACTTCGGTTTTTTTATTTTCTGGAATAAGTTTACCGTTGTCTGGCTGAAACATGATGAAATCCTTCGCTACTGGAACAGATTTCCATATGTTTTCATCCAGTTTTCCATCTATGATTATATTGTCTAAAATGAATTTAGTTTGTAATACTTTTTTTTGGCTGTAGCCAAAGAATGAAAACATGAGGACACTTATGAAAAGTATTTTTCTCATAATTTTTTTGATTGATGGGATGACTGATAAAAAGGAAGTTCCAAAAAATATAATTTTAATAATAGACTATGCTTTTAACAAATTGTTACAGTTTTTAGAAGAAAAATAATAATTACATTATTAAGCCTAATTCATAGATTTGAAAAACGATTGTTTTTGAATTTTATTTTAACAGAGTGGTAGTTATAATAGCTTTAGAATTTATTTTTTACCACATTATAATCAATAAAGTAGCGAAGACTAATTGAAAAAATATTAGTCAGGTTACTGTCAAAAACATTTTTAAAGTTTGTGGATAAATTTTTCTCTACATCACTTGTACTTTCTTGTGCATAATTGCGATATAAAATAGATATTTCACTACCAGGAGCAAACCACCAGGAATAGGATAAATCAAAATTCCAAGAGTTAAAATTTCTGTTTTTATTCATGGAATAATTGTTGTTTTGAACTAGATGACCATTATCCTGTAAAGTAAAAAAATCATGATTTTCAGAATAGGACCAGTAATAACGCGCCGTTAAATTGATGGTCATCTTATTGTTTAGTGCATATTTACCTGTAATATCATTTTGTAGTATTTCCCTATTGCGTTCTGCAAAAATAATTCCCATATTGTCAAATGCCACCCAACCTCTGTCATTTTTTTTACGGGTATAATCTAATACGTAAAATAGCGAAAATTTATCATTAAACCTGTATTTTGGGCCTAAAGCGAGACCGTAAGTAATTCTATCATCTTGGTCATATATTGTGAAACTTGGGGTGAAGTCAAAAGTAAAAGCATTATTGCTATTGAATTCAGTTCCAAAATAAGATGTTATTTTTCTGGGGATTTGTAGATATCTGCCGTTTTTACGTGGCTCATAAAAATCGAACGTTTCTAATGGATTTATTATCAAAGCTAATTCAAAATAATCATTGTTTCGTGATGTAGCCTTTATGACAGATTTATACCAACCTTCTTGTAATTTCCCAGTAGTATTTTGTATTTCTAAATTGACTTCCTGCTCTATCTTGAAGGTGTTGAAAACTTTTGTTGGGTTTAAAATTCTATAACTGGCATTCGCATAGGCATTGTGATAATTGGTGTAAAAAATGATTCCTAAATCATTTATGTCATAATCCTTAGATAGGTATTTTCCAGAAAGTATATAGCGGTATTTCCCACTTGTTTTCTCAAAGTTTAATGAAGTTTTAAAACCATCATAATCTTCAATTGCATTGATAGAACTGTATTTAAAATCCCCGTATAAATTATACGTGTTTTCTTTTGTGCTTAAATCAAATAATAATGCGGAAACGTTGGCATCTCTAAAGCCGCCATTACGAGTGGTATTTGTATTTACAAAAGAAACCGATGAATTCTGATTAAAACGCTGATCAAAAACCAAAACATTATAATTAGTCAATGGTTCGATGACTTCTTTTCGTGTTTCATTCGTGTCATTATCCCGAATAGTAGCGTAGGTTTTTTCAGTAACAGCATTCAAAAAACCAATTCCTAAACCTTTCTCTGTTCTTCCGGAAACTTTCACAGCATTCAGCAAATCAACAGTACTTGGATAATTTATGATTTCTTCGTTAGCTGCAATTATAGGTTCTGTGCTAGGTGCTCCACCAATTCTTCTGGAATAAAATAGTCCTCCTTTATTGAATAAATCGGTTCCTTCTGTAAAAAAAGGTCGGTTCTCATCTAGCTTTTGCTCGAAAGGTTCAAGGTTTAAAATAGCATTGTCAAATTTTGTCTGTCCAAAATCGGGTACCAAAATAGCATCGAGTGTAAAAGAATCATTTATGCCGTATTTAATGTCCAGTCCTGCTTTGAAAGTGGTTCCTGAGCCAATATCATTTTCTTGGTAATAGGCGGATGAGTAAGGGATTAAGAAAAGCCTGGTAGGCGTTTTTATGTTTTTAATTCCTTCGAGAATTCCCGCTTGCGGAATTACTGCACCAATTTTTGTATCTACACGATTCCAAGTGTATTTTTGAACATCTCGTTTTATCTCACGCATAAAATTTAAACCCCAGGTTTGTTTATCAGCATTTGAAAATCGTAAAGCTGCATAGGGAATTTTCATTTCGACTACCCAACCAAAGTCAGTTAGTGTCACTTCACTATCCCAAATGGCATCCCATGTAAAATCTTCACTGTCTTCAGTTGCTAAACAATCCATTTGGACTCCTGCTGAACTCACAAAAAATCGGAAGTCTTGTTGCCCATCGTTGAAGCCGTTGATGTAAACTGAAAAGTTATCGGAAACCCCAAAAACATCACGGTTTGTTATTTCTTTTTTAATTTTATCGGGTTCATTATCATATAACAAAGCAGCTATATAGATGGCGTTATTGTCATATAGTACTTTAACTTCGGTTTTCTTATTGGTGTTTATCGGCTTTCCATTGTCAGGTTGAAACATGACAAAATCGGTAGCTACTGATTCTGTTTTCCAAATTTCCTCGTTAATTTTGCCATCGATAGTGATATTTTCTGTAGTAGATTTTGCTAAAAGAACCTTTTTTTGACTATAGGTATTGAAACTATAGAATATTAAAAAAATTAGTGCTGCAGACTGAAATTTGGACATAAATTAGGATTGTATCAAAACAAAAATAACAAAATTAACATAGAAAGTGATTTTTTTATGATTTTTTACTCAATATTTCCCTTCATTGTTCGTTATAGTTGGACTAAAGTTTTGTTAAATTTTTTTTAATTGTTATTTTTTGCTGTACGTTTGCAACCCTAAATTAATTTATAACTTAAAGATAATCAATGATTTATAAGATATTTCCTGCAATTTTGTTTGTACTTGTTTCCTTCTCTCTGAGTAAAACAAGCTTTTCTGAGCCAAAGAATGCTAAACCAGTGGTTTATGCCAAAACGCTAGAATCTAGTGTTGAGACTAAAATTGAAATGGTATATAATAATTTACATTCCAACAAATTCACTTTGCCTAAATTAGAAAGCTTCGCTGTCGCTTTGAAAGGGTATTACCTGTTGAAAGAAAAAGGATTGATAAAGAAAGACATCTTAACCTTAGTTGATTTTAGTTTGTCTTCCAATACTAAAAGACTTTGGGTGATTGATTTGATTACTGGTGACGTATTGTTTCATTCTCTTGTTGCTCATGGAAGAAATACTGGAGAAGAATTTGCTTCTAATTTTTCAAACTCAGCTGAATCGTATAAAAGCAGTTTAGGATTTTATGCTACAGGTGAAATTTACAATGGAAAACATGGAATGTCCCTTAAATTAGATGGTTTAGAAAAAGGAGTTAACGACAATGCGAGAGCAAGAGGTGTAGTTATGCATGCGGCCGAATATGTTTCTAATTCGTTTATTAAAAATAACCACAGATTAGGAAGAAGTCAAGGCTGTCCTGCTGTACCGGTAGAGTTATCTAAAGAAATTATCAGTGCAATAAAAAACAAATCGTGTTTCTTTATTTATCATCCTTCAAGAGTTTCTAAATTAGCAGCTGCATCAATTTCGTAATTTATTGTATAAATTGGCGTCAAGGGCATAAATATCATCTCTAAAAATCAATTTGTTGTTTTCGCTCCAAGCAGTCCAATATAATAAATGGAACGAAACCTCTTTTTTGATTTTGATAAATTTTGTTTTTTCGCTTTGTAATATTTTTGTAATTTTCTCTAGATTCCAATTGACAGCGTCGTCCAGTAAATACTCTGTTAGTTCTAATGGATTGTCAACCCTGACGCAACCGGAACTCAACGAACGATCTATTTTGTCAAAATAATCCCTGTGATTTGTATCGTGTAAATAAACAGAGAAGCGATTTGGAAAAATAATTTTTACCATACCAAGCGAGTTAAAAGTTCCCGGACTTTGAACATATCGATACGTTTCGGCTTGGGATAATTGCCACTCATAAGGACTTACTATTCTGCCATTGCTATCATATACCTTAATGTTTGAATTTGTTAAATAGCTTCGGCTTTTTAAAATAGCCGGAATTACATCTTCTCTCAAAATAGTTGGAGGAACAGTCCATGTTGGATTAAAAACCACCTGGGTTAATTTTGAACTTAGGATTGGTGTTTTTCTTTTGGCTCTTCCTACTATTACTCTATGAGTTCTCAAAGTGTCCTGGTCTTTAATTAAGGTCAATCTGTAATCAGGAATATTAATGATTATATATTCTTTTCCCATTTCTTTTGGATACCATTTCCAGCGCTCTAAATTGGCAATAATTTGATGGATACGTTGTTGTTTTGAAAAATTGAGGGAGGCAATCGTTCCTTCATCAATAATCGCGTTCGGACCTAAACCGTGACGGACTTGAAATTTTTTTATGGCAATTACTGTTTCTTCGTCGTAAACGGGAGTCAAACTATCTTTTGGTTGTAATTCTTTCCAATAAATCAATCTTTTTTTGATGTCAACTATAGAAGGATTAGTGTCATTTGGAGTAATTTTTTCAGTAATTTTTATCGGTTTGAAATTATCTTTTGGTAGAGTGTTAATTAATTTTAGTGCTTTTTTCAATCTTTTGTAAACAATATGATTGGGTTTTAATTGTTCTATTTTATCTGTTAAGGAATCGCTGTCTAATAAATGTGTCATTGTCTCATTTATATCAATGTAATTTTCTCTCAAGTCCCAATTTTTATACAATTTTCTCGGGTTCAGTGTTCCGTTAGTCAAATGTGAAATGTATTTTTGAAAACTGGCGGTCAGTAAAACATCATATTTTGCTAAATCAGAATCGTTTAGTGTTGCTGATTTTTTTTCAAAATTACTTAATGCTTTTACTTTGTAATCTTCTGGATTTAATCCTTCCTCATCAGATTTAAGGAGTTCTGCTAAAATGATTTTTCTATTTTCTTCAGATTGCCAAACCGTTCTGTATTTAGTAGATTTGTAAAAATCGGTGAGTGCTTTATCGTTAAAAGAAATTAGTAAAGTAGGGCCAATTTTAATTGATTTGCATTCAGGTTGAATACGAGGTTTAGGAGCCTCATTTTTTAAGACTGCCTCGCTTTTTAGTTCTTCTCTTTTACAACTGGTTACGATGCACAGTAATAGTATTAGGAATAATTTATTCATCACTCATTTTTTTAAACATGACAACGTGTTCACCGACTCCTAGTATTTCAAAAGGCAATCCTTTAACTTGGTATCCCATTTTTTCATAGAAACCAATTGCCTTTTTTCTGGCATTAAACCAAATTAAATTTGCCTTTTGGTCCATGCAATGTTTCTCTGAATTGAGAATGAGCTTTTCGCCAAAACCCTTTTTTTGATACTGTTTTAAAACCGCCATGCCCCGAATTTGATACTGTTTTTCTGCAGCAAATAAATTATTTTTTGCTTCGAATATTGAAATAACACCAATGATATTGTTCTTGTCAAACAAACCAAAATGGGAGGTGGTTTCTAAATTATCGCCATCAAAATGACAACTGTCTATCGATTTGTCGGCTCGAAGGACAGGATGTCTTACCGGAAATGTCTCCAGTGCAGCTATTTTTTTGATGTTTTGCATTATTTTTTTGAAATGTTTTTTCAGCTTAATAAAGGTATAATATTTTCATATTAAATTCTTTATGATTTGTACGCGCTTTAATAAAAAGGGCTGTGGGGGTAAGTTTGCAATTTTTTAAGAAAAAAAACTTGCATTGAAGCAAACTTATTAATTATATTTGCACCGTTGTTAATGCGAAAGTAGCTCAGTTGGTAGAGCTCCAGCCTTCCAAGCTGGTTGTCGCGAGTTCGAGCCTCGTCTTTCGCTCTAAGCCTCAAATTTAGGTTTGAGGTTTTTTATTTAAAATTTTTATGCGAAAGTAGCTCAGTTGGTAGAGCTCCAGCCTTCCAAGCTGGTTGTCGCGAGTTCGAGCCTCGTCTTTCGCTCTTCAAAGCCGAAACGTAATTGTTTCGGCTTTTTTATTTAGTATGAATTCATTTCAGAATCATTTTATAAAACTCAAGTCGGTTCCGCTTTCTAATTCTTCAGGATCTTGATTTTGTCTAAAAAGTCTCGCCGATAAGTTTCCTCTTAAAGTTATTTTTTCGCCTTTAACATCTAACCAGCTTCCTTCTCGTAATCCTAAAACCGGAATAGCATTAAAAGCGTGAAATTCTTTTATTCTTGTTTCGCGCGTTTCGCCCATGTGTTTTGATTGTTCATCAGCATCTAAATAATGCGGATTCAAATTAAAAGGAATTAATCCTAAAGTTTGAAAGCTTGGCGGATAAATAATAGGCATATCATTGGTGGTTTGCATCGTCAGTCCGCAAATATTACTTCCGGCACTTGTTCCTAAATAAGGCGTTCCTTTTTTAACGGCATCGGCAAGAACGGTCATTATTTTGTTTTTATACAATTGTGAAACCAATAAAAAAGTATTACCGCCTCCTGTAAATATACCTTCTGCATTTTGGATTGCTTCAGCTGCATCTTCAAATTCATGAATTCCTTTTATTGTTTTATTTATTTTGGCAAAAGCCAAAGCAACTTTTGAAGTATATTCCTCATGTGAAACACCTCCTGAACGTGCATAAGGAATAAAAAGTATCGTTTTGCAATTTAAAAAATGCAAGCTTAATTTAGGTAATAAATATTCTAAATAGTCCCCGCCATGAAGGGTAGATGTACTGGCGATAAGTATGTTTTTCATTGTGTTTTCTTGTAAAGAATAGTTTGGGTTAAAGATATAAAATTGTGTTTTTTTATGTTGTGATTCCGTTTTTTAATTAACATATTTTTACCAAGTCGTTAATAATTAATTTGGAAGAGAGTAAGATACTTTTACAACATACCAATAATCGAAATTTGATTATCATCTAGTGAGTAGAGTTGTATGCATTTTTTTTATTTTAATTGCTTCAAAGGCTTTTGCGCAAGAATCTATTCCTGTTAAATTGGACGGAAAAATAATTGCTGACATGTCGAATTTAGAAGGGATTTATGTGATAAATTTAAAAACTGAAAAAGCAGTTATTACTGAAAAATCCGGATATTTTTCGATACCTGCAGTTGTAGGAGACACACTTATGTTTTCTGCGGTGCAATTTAGAGGAATTCGTATTGTTTTGACCCAAAAACATTTTGAAAATGATTTCCTTTTTGTAAAAATGGAGCCAATCATGAATCAATTAGAAGAAGTTATCGTTAAAAGAGGATACGATAATATTAATGCAGTTGCACTTGGTATAATTCCAAAAGGACAGAAATCCTATACAGTGGCAGAACGTAAATTATATACCGCAACAGATCTTAATGCATCTGCAAGTTTATCGGGAATGGCTGGCGGTTCAATTTCAGCCGATCCATTGCTCAATTTTATTTCTGGCAGAACGGGTATGCTCAAAAAACAACTGGAAGTAGAGAAAAAAGAGTCTTATTTAAAACAATTGGAGAAACTGTTTGATATTGACCATTTTGTAAATAAAGGAAAAATTCCTTCTGAATACGTAAAAGGATTCGAATATTTTGCCGTTGAGAATACTAAATTCACAAAAATTTTGGATTCAAAGAATAGAACAACAATTGAATTTTTATTGGGCGAATTAGCCACAAAATATAACGAAATAATAGCCAGTGAAAATAAATAATATGCTACTGCTTGTTTTGTTTTTCATAGCTACTGTCTCTTTTGGTCAAACCAGTATTGAAAAAGAAATTCGTGGGAAAATTAGTGCCGATACAATCGCTGTTGAAGGCATAAAAATCGTCAATTCATCTACTGAAAAAGTAACTGTAACAGATAAGAATGGATTCTTCTCGCTATTCGCAAAAGAAGGAGATGTTTTGGTTTTTTCTGCTGTAAATCTTGTAACTTTACATAGAAGAATAAGTAAACAGGATTTGATACCGGAGGTTCTTAAGATTCAAATGTCGCCAAAAAGCATTGTGCTCAAAGAAGTTATTGTCAATGAAAATCCACAAATAACTGCGGAAAACTTAGGGATTATTCCTTATGGTCAAAAGAAATATACGCCAGCGGAAAGAAAATTATACACCGCAACTTCTGGTGGTGGTATAGATGGTTTGCTAAATGTTATTTCAGGTCGTAAAGCGATGCTTAAAAAAGAAATAGCGGTAGAGAATAAAGAACAGTCGTTGAACCGGCTTGCACCGCTTTTTGAAGATAAATATTATACAGAAATCCTAAAAATTTCTGCTGATTATATTAAAGATTTTCAATATTATTGTGTTGATGATGCCAGTTTTACCGTGGCATTGAAATCTAAAAATAAAACATTGATCATGTTTTTAATTGCTGGCTTGTCTGAAAACTATAATAAAATCATTACAAATGAAAAATAAAATCGTAATACTGGTTTTGTGTTTGTGTTGTCAATTTTGTTTTAGTCAATTGACAAGAAAAACATTGTATGGTCAAGTGGTAAATGATTCCATTAAGTTAGAAAATGGGATTGTTTTTAATGTTAATTCCAAAACAGGAACGGTTATAAACCAACAAGGTTTTTTTAGTATTCTGGCAAAAGTCAAAGATACATTGGTTTTTTCTGGCTTAACTTTTAAATCAAAAAAAATAGTTCTCACCCAAAAAGAAATTTCAACCCCATTATTAAGAGTGAAACTGGTTGCATTTGTCAATTTGTTGCCAGAAGTGGTGGTTTATGGGGACAAAAAAATAAATCCGATTTCAGGAAATTCACAAAAGTATGTCGATATGCAATATTTTGATGATGAGAAGTCTTCTCCAAAAAATAGGACGATGCCATCCGATGGAAGTATTGAAAAAGGAATGGATTTTGTGCGAATTTACAAAGATGTATTAAAAGCTTTGAGAAAAAACAATCCTGAAAAAACAGATTTTACAAGTGATAAAAGTTTTACTGAACTGGTCATGAAAAAAGTTAGTTACTCCTTTTTTACAAATACATTAAAGTTAAATGATGATGAAATTGGTCTTTTTCTTATTTTTTGTGAGAATGATTCCAAGTCAAAAATAGTCATGAAACCTGGCAATGAATTCCAAGTGATGGATTTCCTTGTTACAAAAAACAAAGAATTTAAAAGAATTACTACTTTTGAAAAATGAAATCGCCATGATTCCAAAACGCAATTGAAAATCATCGAACACAAATAAAAATAAAAAATTGTGAGATAAATAAGATTGAAGAAAGGCGATACCCATATTCCATTAAAAAACAAATAGAATCTTCGTATGAAAAAAACAATCTTATATGCCTTTATTGGAATTTCATTCCTGAGTTTAACCGCTTTCAGTGTTCATAAATTTTATGTTGCAGTATATCAGATCAATTATGCTGCCGAAAAGAAAATGCTCCAAATTACCTCTCGCATTTTTGTTGATGATTTGAATAATGCTTTAGAAAAAAAGTACAACAAAAAAGTGTATTTAGGAACCGAAAAAGAATCACCTGAAGAAATGCTTTTACTAAAGAAGTATTTTTTAGAGAAATTTTCTGTAAAAGTAAATGGGCAAACAAAGCCTGTTAATTTTTTAAGCAAAGAGCTGGAAGGGGATATCCTTATTTGTTATTGCAACGTAAAGGAAATTGCCAAAATTAATTCGCTTGAAATTTTCAATACGGTTTTGATAGATTGGAATACCGAACAGCAAAATATTACCCATGTTAATGTATTAGGAGAGAAAAAAAGTATACTCTTTACAAATTCTAATAGGAGTGAAATGTTAAAATACTAATAAAATGCAAGTAATTTGTTAAAAATTATTATTTTCACACGCTTAAATAATCGGCATTCTATAACATGAAAAAAATCACATTATTATTTATTTTTCCAGTAATTCTATTTGCTCAAGAAAAAACCACCACATTAACCCCAAAGCAATCAGGAAAGTACGACACTAACAAGTTTAGTCAAATGTATGACTTATTAGCAACGCCTAATATGTTTCGTACCGCTTCCGGAGCTCCAGGACCAGCTTATTATCAACAACAAGCTGATTATAAGATAGACGTGGAGGTGGACGATAAAAACGCCAAATTAAGTGGCTCTGAAACGGTAACGTATTATAACAATTCTCCAGATAGTTTAGAGTATTTATGGTTGCAGTTAGATCAAAATCAAGCAGCTAAAAACTCAGAATCTCCTTTAGTTGAAAGTAAAATAATAGAACAAGTATTACCTGCTGAAAAGTTTGCAAATCAATATTTTAAACAAGGATTGGATCGTGGATTTAAAATTGAATATGTAAAAGATGCAAAAGGAAATCCTTTGTCTTATACTATAAATCAAACCATGATGCGTATTAATCTGGTTACTCCTCTTAAACCAGGAGAAAAATTTATATTTTCAACTAAATGGTGGTACAATATCAATAACTACATTCAGGATGGCGGTCGTTCCGGTTATGAACCATTCGAAAAAGAAGGAAATAGATTGTATGTAATTGCTCAATTCTATCCAAGAATGGCGGTTTATAATGATGTGGAAGGATGGCAGAATATGCAATTTTGGGGAGGAGGAGAGTTTGCTTTACCTTTTGGAAATTTTGATGTAAATATTACGGTTCCTGCAGATCACGTTATGGATGCAACAGGAGAATTGATGAATAGAAGCGAAGTGTTTACACCAGCTCAGGTAAAAAGATATGAATTGGCACAAAAAACATTCGATAAACCGGTTGTTGTTGTAACGCAAGCAGAGGCTGAAGCCAATGAAAAAGGATTTTCAGACAAGAAAAAAACATGGAAATTTAGTGCTAAAAACGTAAGAGATTTTGGTATTGCCACTTCAAGAAAGTTTATTTATGATGCTATGGCGGTACAATTAAGCACTAAAGTTGTAATGGCTGAGTCACTTTATCCTAAAGAAGCGAACCCGCTTTGGGGAGAAACTTCAACACAAATGGTAGCGCATACTTTAAAAAGTTATTCTTCTCATACTTTTGACTATCCTTATCCAAAAGCAGTCTCAGTATCTGCGGAAGATCAAGGAATGGAATACCCTATGATTTGTTGGAATTTTGGTCGCCCTGATGCAAATGGTGTAACTAGTGAACAAGTGAAAAATGGAATGATAGGAGTGGTGATCCATGAAGTAGGACATAACTTTTTTCCAATGATTGTTAATTCTGATGAGCGTCAATGGACTTGGATGGATGAAGGGTTAAACTCTTTTATGGAATTTATGGCAGAACAGGAATTAGGAACTAATTTTCCTTCAAGACGTGGACCTGCAAAAAATATTGTTCCTTATATGAGTGGAGATCAAAAGTTTCTGGAACCTATCATGTCAAACTCTGAGAGCATTATTCAGTTTGGGAATAATGCCTACGGAAAACCAGCTACGGGTTTAAATATTCTTAGGGAAACCATTATGGGAAGAGAATTATTTGATCATGCTTTTAAGGTGTATGCAAATAGATGGAAATTCAAACACCCTACACCTGAAGATTTCTTTAGAACTATGGAAGATGCTTCGGCAGTAGATTTAGATTGGTTTTTCAGAGGCTGGTTTTATTCAACTGATTTTGTTGATATTGGTATAAATGAAGTGAAACAATATTATGTTTCTGAAACTCCTACAGCAGCGTTGAAAGATGCTAAGATAAGAAAAGGACGTTTTGGTTTAGATAAAGGCCCATTCGTATATTTAATTTCAGAGAAAAGCGAAGAATTAAATCCTTCGGACAAGAAACCATTGAAAATAGAGGAAGTGAAATTGCTTTCAGAATATGTAGACCAAAAACTTACAGCCGAAGAAAAAGCAACGATGAAGACGCCTAAATATTTCTATGAAATAGAGTTCAATAAACCAGGGGGAATGTTGATGCCAATTATTGTTGAAATTACTTATGAGGATGATACCAAAGAAACTTTCAAGTATCCGGCACAAATTTGGAGAAAAAATAATGAAACGACCAAGAAAGTGTATGCCACTGAAAAAGTAATAAAAAAGATTCAGATTGACCCGAAATTGGAAACTGCTGATATAGATGTTACTAATAACACTTGGCCAAAATCAGAAGTGAAATCAAAATTTGACTAATAAGAACAGTATAAAAGAGGCTCCAATTGGAGTCTCTTTTTTTATGAAAAAATTAAAATACTGAGATTCAAAAAATGATATCTTTGTATTCAAGAAAAATCTAAAAATATGTTTGGTATAGGAGGAGGCGAATTAATTTTTATAATGTTTATTGTACTCATGCTTTTTGGCTCGGATAAAGTGCCTGAAATAGCACGTACTATGGGAAAAGCGATGGCGCAGATAAAAAATGCGACCAACGATATAAAAAGTGAAATTCAAAAAGGGGCTGAAGCCAATGGTTTTGATACAAAATCATTGAACGATATTAGGGGTAGTATTACATCGGAAATCAATAAAGCAAAGGACAATCTGTTAGGAGACACTTCGTCATTCAGCGATATGACGGGAAATATTACGTCAGAAATAAATAAGGCCAAAGACAATCTTTTGGGGGATACAACAACTGAAACAGAAAAAGCAAAAGAAGAAATTGACGACATTACTGGTCCCATAAAACGCCAGATGTAATGTTGGAAAAAATACTTTCTCTCGATTCCGAATTATTTATTTACCTGAACAGTTTGGGGTCTGAAACTTATGATGGATTATGGCTGTTTATTACCAGACAGAGTAATTGGATTCCGTTATTTTTGCTGTTAGCGTACCTGCTTTATAAAAAATTGGGAGCAAAACAAACCCTATACTTACTTTTATTTATAGCGGTGTTGTTAACAATTACAGATCAAACAACCAATTTATTCAAAAATGGATTTCAAAGATTGCGACCGTGTAATAATCCAGAAATAAATTCATTTATTCGAGTTGTACAATTTCGTAATTCCTATAGTTTTTTCTCTGGACATGCCGCTAATTCAATGGCCGTATCTACTTTTTTATATTTCAATTTTAAAAACAAAATCAAATATTTCGGCTTTCTGTTTTTATGGCCGTTGATATTTGCATACAGCAGAATATATCTAGGGTTACATTATCCAATAGATATTCTTGCTGGATTTTTGTTTGGATTTATTTTTGGCTTCTTAATGTTTAAGATATACAAAGCAGCACAATTAAAATATTTTCCTCGAAAAGACAGTTAGAAGGTTTTGGAGCTATTTACTTCGTCAGTTCGCTTCGCTCGTGTCCTGCTTTTCACTTCAATCTTTTTATTTTTAAAAAAAAAATAAAAAGGATTTTCGTTTTAATCAGGGCTAGGGCATTGGTTTTTAAAAGCTTATTTTTTTTTTAAAATTAATACTGCCAGAAACCGGAAACCTGAATTCTGCTATCTAAAATTTACAACCTGAAATCTAAAGAACCCGACTCACGGTCAATCCATCGCGAATAGGCAATAAAACTGTTTCTACTCGGGGATCATTTGCTAATAGATTATTGTATTCCAATAATATTTTTGTGCTCAAATCTTTAGGATTCAATGGTTCGAGAACTTTACCGCTCCACAACACATTATCCGATAAGATAATTCCGCCTTTATTCATTTTTGGAACAATCAACTCAAAATAGTTGAGGTAATTTTCTTTGTCGGCATCAATGAAAACCAAATCAAATTTCATATCAAGCGTTGGAATGATGTTAATAGCTTCTCCAAGATATTGGGAAATTTGTTTCCCCCAAGGTGATTTGTCAAAATGCTTGCGCTGAAAATCAACCAATTCTTCTTTGATGTCAATCGTATGAAGCGTTCCGTTTTCCTGCATTCCTTCACACAAACACAAGGCAGAATAACCCGTATAAGTCCCAATTTCAAGAATATTCACCGGCCGAATCAACTTAGATAACATACTCAAAACACGACCTTGAAAATGACCGCTCAACATTCTTGGCAGTAGAATTTTTTGGTAGGTTTCTTTATTCAAAGCAGCCAATAAAGCTGGCTCTTTTTCAGAATGTTGCTCGATATAATCTTTTAATTCTTGTGAAATGAAATGCATTTTTTGATTTTTTTTCAATAGAAGGCAAAGTTATCAAATTATCAAATCAACAAATCAACAAATTGTCATTAAATTTGCACCATGCAAATCGATAAAAAAGACATACGAGCCTTATCAAAAGAACAATTACGTGATTTTTTTGTGGCTAATAACGACAAAGCCTTTCGTGGAAATCAAGTCTATGAATGGTTGTGGAGCAAAGGCGCGCATAGTTTTGAGGATATGACAAATGTTTCCAAGGGAACACGAACTATGCTTGAGGTTAACTTTGTTATCAATCATATCAAAGTAGATACCATGCAACGCAGTGAAGACGGAACCGTGAAAAATGCTGTTCGTTTGCATGATGGTTTGGTGGTGGAATCTGTTTTGATTCCAACAAATACTAGAACAACAGCTTGTGTTTCCAGTCAGGTGGGATGTAGTCTGGATTGCAATTTTTGTGCTACAGCTCGATTGAAAAGAATGCGTAATCTCGAACCTGCCGAAATTTATGATCAAGTAATTGCCATCGACAAAGAAAGTCGTTTGTATTACAATCATCCCTTGTCGAATATTGTTTTTATGGGAATGGGTGAGCCGCTGATGAATTACAACAATGTTTTGAAAGCGATCGAAATGATTACTTCCCCGGAAGGTTTGGGAATGTCACCCAAACGGATTATGGTTTCTACTTCAGGAGTGCCAAAAATGATTAAAAAATTAGCCGATGATGAGGTGAAATTCAAATTGGCGGTTTCGTTACACTCTGCAATCGATGAGATTCGTTCCCGAATTATGCCTTTCAGTGAAAATTTTCCTTTGGCTGATTTGCGGGAGGCTTTAGAATATTGGTACAGAAAAACCAAAAGTAAGATATCCTATGAATATGTAGTTTGGAAAGATATCAATGATAATAAAGCCTCAATAGATGCTTTGGTGAAATTCTGTAAATATGTTCCTTGTAAAGTCAATTTGATTGAATACAACCCAATCGATGACGGAGAATTCCAGCAAGCCTCAGAAGAATCTATTAATGCCTACATAAAAGCACTTGAAGCCAGCGGTATTGTTGTGAAAGTACGACGTAGCCGCGGAAAAGATATAGATGCTGCTTGTGGTCAATTAGCCAATAAAGAAGCATAAAAAAAGGAGTTCAATTTTGAACTCCTTTTTTTGTCTTGAACGAATATGAAAATATTGGTAAACCTATTAGTTACCCAAAGTAATTTGAGTTGCTGTACCACCATCTATGGATAGCATGGCTAAATTATCACAATCACCTGTTCCGTAGTCAATTGTTGCATGGTGTGAATTTTTTGAAAGTTTTACTATTCCAGATACAGGAAATGGCATAGGAACTGGTATTAAACTACAAGCGGTTTTATGAACTAATGGTGTTGCTGATTCTATTAAAGTAGTAAAAACAGTTCCATTTGGATGATTTGTAGTAAATGTGCCATAAGTTGAATATACATCATCTGTTGGGCTTAAACGGGTTGAAAACCCTGCAGTCATTTCTCTTACACGATCCCCATTACGGGTGTAAACTCCTGTTGACGCGGTTAGTGTCATGCCAGTCATGGTAAATGTGGTTTTTGGATGTAAAGTGTCTCCACTGCCCAGTATTTCTCTTTTCCAAGTTGATGTGCCTTCTAGTTTGTTGTCATTTACATAAAAATTATGGTAGGTAACAGTCATGATTTTAGGAAAAGTGGTTCCAATAGTGCGAGTTAAAATAATTTGTCCTTTTAGAGAATGTCCTCTAAATATACAGGCAGAAGTTTCAGTTCCAAAAGTAATGGTCAAGACTCTAACGGAAGTTGTTGACCCTAAATCACTAACGGATGCGCAGTTAGGCAACAATGAATGGTAATTTTCAGTGCTTTTTCCAGTTGTGGAACCTTCACTTACTTCGTACTGATTATCAACGATAAGTGAAATATCGTCTATGGCATTATCCATTTTCTGAGTAGCAGCAACATCGTTACTGGTTACAGTTGCATCTGCAGTAGCAGAATTAGGGTCTGACGAACAACTTGTAAATGCAAGAATGTTCAAAATCATTCCAAATAATAAGATTTTTGTTTTCATGATAAATGGGGTTAAGGTTTTTCTTTTGATAAATAAATTATAAAAAGGTTTAATTGGGGCTCAATTAAGTCATAAATATATAGAAAAAATCGATTCGAATAAATTATTTTTCAGGAGTTTAGTCCTATGTTTGTGCAATTTATAGTTTTGTGAAAATATAATAATGATGTCAATATATAAATCCTGACTGAGGTTGTGTTCAATTTTTCTTATGAAACAGAATTGAGTTTGATCATTGATTTCAAATAGGAAATGCACAAAAAAATATATACTTACAGGAAATAGACAAAGGTTTTTATTTAAAATAGTATATTTGAAATCTAAATGAATATTACTTCACAAATAAAACAGCCGATTTTCGATGAAATGGAACTTTTTGAAAAAAAGTTCTATGAATCGATGACTTCCAAAGTGGCTTTGTTAAATAGAATCACTTATTATATCGTAAACAGAAAGGGAAAGCAAATGCGTCCCATGTTTGTTTTTTTAACTGCTAAAATGGTTTCGGGAGGTATTGTAAATGAACGAACCTATCGCGGTGCCTGCGTTATCGAGCTGATTCATACAGCGACATTAGTTCACGATGATGTAGTGGATGACAGCAATCGGCGAAGAGGTTTTTTCTCTATCAATGCGCTTTGGAAAAATAAAATTGCAGTTTTG
Source organism: Flavobacterium sp. ZB4R12 (assembly GCF_048276375.1). Classification (NCBI taxonomy): domain Bacteria; kingdom Pseudomonadati; phylum Bacteroidota; class Flavobacteriia; order Flavobacteriales; family Flavobacteriaceae; genus Flavobacterium; species Flavobacterium sp. ZB4R12. The sequence continues at coordinate 211,354 of NZ_JBLNKS010000003.1, forward strand.
GTTGGTGATTATTTGTTATCCAAAGGATTGTTGCTTTCTATTGATAATGGCGATTTTGATTTGCTTCGAATTATTTCTGTCGCTGTTCGCGAAATGAGTGAAGGCGAGTTACTACAAATAGAAAAAGCCCGAAGACTTGACATCACGGAAGATGTTTACTACGAAATCATTCGAAAAAAGACAGCAACACTTATTGCTGCCTGTTGCGCTCTTGGTGCAAAATCAGTTGTCGAGGATGAAGTTCAGGTGGAGAATATGCGGAAATTTGGTGAACTTATTGGAATGGCTTTTCAAATAAAAGATGATTTATTCGATTATACGGATGAAGCCATTGGAAAACCAACAGGAATTGACATCAAAGAACAGAAAATGACTTTGCCTCTTATTCATGTTTTGAATACGTGTACTTCAAAAGAAAAAAGTTGGTTGATTAACTCCATTAAAAACCATAATAAAGATAAAAAACGGGTGAAAGAGGTTATTGCTTTTGTAAAAAGCAATAATGGATTGCTTTATGCGGAACAAAAAATGGTAGAATTTCAGCAAGAAGCACTTTTGCTTTTAGATAATTATCCCGATTCTGAGTTTAAAGATGCGTTGATTTTGATGGTAAACTATGTTATTGAAAGAAAAAAATAATTTTTTTTAAATAATTTTATTTCGTAAGCCATTGATTTTATTGGCTTTTTTTATTTTCGAACTATGAATTCGAAAAATTCCCAAGTTAGGATGCAACCTTTTCGCATTGCTAATCGTCTATGCTAATAGAAACACTTTATAAAGATTTTGAAAGTAATCAACTTACATCAGGAGGAAAATGAATTGATCCAGTTAGCTGTCGAAAGTAATCGGCAGGCGCAACAGAAAATTTACACCCAGTTTTCTCCAAAAATGTTAAGTGTTTGTCGCCAATACATAAAAGACATTCATCAAGCCGAAGATATCATGATTACTGCTTTTATGAAAGTTTTTACCAATCTGAAAAATTTTCAGCACAAGGGAAGTTTCGAAGGTTGGATTAGAAGAATTATGGTGAACGAAAGCATTTCTTTTATTAGAGTCCAAAAAAAGATAAGGTATGTCGAAGTTGGGTTGAATTAGTTTTTATACTTTGGAAAGCGCTTCGAAAAAAACGCTTTTTTTTGTTTTTAGAAATTGAATTATCAAGTTTGATTTGTGTATTTTTGCAAACTTTTCAAGTATTAAATATTTCATACAATTTGATTTCAAAAGCCACCATAGATACTGTTTTCGAAACTGCTCGTGTAGAGGAGGTTATTGGTGATTTTGTGCAATTAAAACGCGCTGGAAGTAACTTCAAAGGGCTCAGCCCATTTTCTGAAGAACGCTCACCATCGTTTATGGTTTCTCCTGTAAAACAAATTTGGAAGGATTTTAGTTCTGGAAAAGGGGGTAATTCTGTGGCTTTCTTGATGGAACACGAACATTTCACATATCCGGAAGCCATTCGCTATTTAGCCAAAAAATACAATATTGAAATTGAGGAAACGGAACAAACTGATGAAGAGAAAGCCAATACTGATGTTCGTGAAAGTATGTATTTGGTTTCGGAATTTGCAAAAACCTATTTTCATAATACACTTTTAAACTCTGAGGAAGGCAAAGCTATTGGGTATTCTTATTTCAAAGAGCGAGGTTTTACTAATGAGACCATAAAGAAATTTGGTTTAGGATATTCTCCAGAAACCTGGGATGCTTTTACAAAAGAAGCTTTAGGAAAAGGATATAAAATAGAGTTTCTTGAAAGTACGGGCTTGACAATTGCTAGAGAAGACAGACCATTTGACCGTTTCAAAGGACGCGTTATGTTCCCGATACAAAGTATGTCAGGAAGAGTACTCGGTTTTGGAGGTCGTATTCTTACGAATGATAAAAAAGCGGCAAAATACCTGAATTCTCCAGAAAGTGACATTTACCATAAAAGTAAAGTCCTTTATGGAATTTTTCAAGCCAAACAATCAATCGCGAAGCTGAACAATTGTTATTTGGTTGAAGGATATACAGATGTGATTCAGTTCAACCAAGCTGGAATTGAGAACGTAGTTGCTTCTTCTGGAACGGCTCTGACACCAGACCAAATCCGTTTAATAAACAGATTAACAAAGAATATTACCGTTCTTTTTGATGGAGATGCAGCGGGTTTGCGTGCGTCAATTCGAGGAATCGATTTGATTCTCGAGGAAGGAATGAATGTGAAAGTGTGTACTTTTCCTGATGGAGAGGATCCGGACAGTTTTGCCAAAAAAACATCCTATGATGATTTAGTTTTATATCTCGAAAATAATGCAAAAGATTTCATTCAGTTCAAAGCCTCACTTTTAATGGATGAAGCCAAGAATGATCCTATAAAAAAAGCGGATTTGATTCGGGATATGGTATTGAGTATTTCTAAAATTCCAGATAGAATTCAGAGAGAAGTTTACATTCAGGAATGTTCCCGAATCATGGATATTTCGGAACAAGTCCTAATAAGTACCTTAGCACAATTAGTTCAAAAAGATGTTTCTGAGGTTGGGAAAAAACAAAAACAGGAGCAAAAAGCTTTTGAGGTTGTAAAAGATGAGAATCCGGTTGAAGCTGAAAAAGTCGATATTCTATATCGTTTAGAAAGAAAAATTATCGAGATTCTTTTATTGTACGGAAATAAAACAGAAGAGTTTGAAGATGCTTTTTTGAAAACAAATGAAGATGGTGAAATTGAGAATGTTTTAGAAAAGAAAGAATATAAAGTGTATCAGCGAATCTATCTGAGTTTACAGGAAGATGAGGTCGAATTAGCCAATCCATTGTTTAGAGAAATATTCAATGATTTGATAAACTTCTACCATCAGAATGAAAATTTCAGTTTAGAGCAATATTTGATGCATTTACAGTCAGATTTTGCACAAGAGGTAACTGATATTTTGATGGAAGATGAAAGGGTTGTTTTGCACAATTGGGAAGGGCAGAATATTTTTCCAAAGTCGAAAAATGATACAATAGTTCAGAATGTTTCCGAGACTATATTAACCTTAAGATGGTATTTAGTGGGTAAAATCATCGAAGAATTAAAAAGCTCCATATTATCAGAAGTGAATTCAGATAATACAGAGCCCATATCTATGATTATGGATTACAATATGTTAATCCATTCGTTTTCAAAAAAATTAGGAAGAGTGATGTCTAGATATTACTAAACAATTTCTAATGTTTTTGCTTTGTTTACCAAATCTACTAAATTGGTAACATTTAGTTTTGTTAATAATCTTAATTTGTAAGTACTAATTGTTTTTTCGTTGAGTTTTAGAATTTCTGCTATTTCATGATTCTTTTTTCCATCACTTAAATAGCGTAATACTTCTACCTCACGGTTAGAAAGCTTTCGATACAATCGTTCGCTCTTGCTTTGTTTTGCAATTAATGCTAGATTTTTCTTAACGGTTTCGTTAATAATTATCTTTCCTTGATGTACTTTGATAATAGAAATCCCTAAAGTTTCTAGTTTTTCTTTTTTGTGAATAAACCCTGAAACCCCGGCTTTTATAGCATTTGGTGCATAAATTTGTTCAGAAAGACCACTGAATATAATAATTTTTGTTTTTGGAAAGTTTTTCAAAACTGATTTTACTTCGAAAATGCTTGAAAGCCCCTCTAATTCCAAATCCAATATTAATACATCAATCTCTTTGGTAAGCAGTATATCTCGTACCATCAAAAAATTACCAACATTGGCAACTATTGAAATTTCGGCATGGTCTTTAAAGTAAGATTTTACTCCAAAATGCACTACGGGATAATTGTCGGCTAAACATACTTTAATCATGGTATTTAATTTTATTTAAGTGTTGTTTATCTTTTGGATAGTAAATTTAATAAAAAAATTCTGTAATTAATTGAAAATCAATATAAAATATGATTTTTTTAGGATTTTATATTAAACAAACGGGTATTGCATTCATTTTGTGTTTGTTGGCAGCGTTTAATCGTTTGTAAATTTCAAAAATCACCTTTTCTCTGCCAGTAAAATCATTTGCTGATTTTCCTGCTTGATCTTCATTCATTGCCCATTCGAGCTCGTCATAACTGGCTCCTAACTGATCTTCATCAGTTCTTTCATCGCCAAACAATCCGTCAGACGGAGATGCCTTTAAAATCGAATCAGGAACTTCTAAATAAGCCCCCAGGCTATAAACTTCAGATTTCAATAAATCAGCAATAGGACTCAGATCGACTCCGCCATCACCGTATTTAGTGTAAAATCCAACACCAAAATCTTCTACTTTATTTCCCGTGCCAGCAACTAATAATCCATAAATACCAGCGAAGTAATACAATGTGGTCATTCGTAAACGTGCACGAGTATTGGCTTGAGTCAAGTGAAGTTTATGTGTGTCAACATTCTCCGGGACTATTTTTTTGAAACTTTCAAAAACGTACGTTAAATCAGCTTCAACACTTGTTACATTTGGGAATCTATTTTTTAATTGTTCGATATGTTCACGACCACGAGTTACATGGCTGTGTGGCTGGTGGATTGGCATTTCAACACATAAAACTTGTAATCCGGTTTGTGCACATAATGTTGAGGTCACTGCTGAATCTACTCCTCCTGAAATCCCGATGACAAATCCGTTAACTTTTGCGTTTTCTGCATAAGTTTTTAACCAATTTACTATATGAGCATTTATTTTTTCAACTTGGATTGTACTTTTTTTAGTCATAATAGTTTACGTTTTAAAAAGCAGGAATGTATATTTGCAAATTAAATTAGTTGCGCATTCGTTTCCTTATATTCTTAGGATACAAATTTAATTAATAAATATGAAAAAAAATCTGTTTTTTGTAGTCTTTTGTCTCTTTTTTTTGTCTTGTGAGAAAAAAAATAAGATAGAAAATGCCGTTTCAGTAATTCCTTTAGAAGTAGAAGTAGAGCGCTTTGACAAAATATTTTTTGAAACTTCCCCGAAAGATTTAGAAAAAGTAAAGGCAGCCTTTCCTTTCTTTTTTCCTCCGGGAAGCGACAATAGTGTTTGGTTGAATAAAATGCAGGATCCAATCTGGAGAGAATTATATACTGAAGTTCAAAAAAAGTATGCTAATTTTGAACCTGTAAAAGTAGAATTGGAGTCGCTTTTTAAACACATTAAATATTATTTTCCTCAAACGAAAACGCCAAAAGTTATTACTATAATCTCAGAAATGGATTACAATAATAAGACTATTTATGCGGATAGTCTGGTGATTATTTCGCTTGAATTATATTTAGGAAAAAATCATAAATTTTATCAATTTCCTAACTATATAAAGCAAAATTTTGAGCAAAGACAAATCATGCCAGATGTAGTTTCGAGTTTTTCAACGCGTAAAATTACTCCTGTTACTGATAAAAAAATGCTTAGTCAAATGATCTATTTTGGCAAACAATTATATTTAAAAGACTTACTTTTGCCAAATTATAGTGATGCAGAAAAAATGGGCTACACACCGGAACAAATAACGTGGTGTCAAGAAAATGAAAGTTACATGTGGCGTTATTTTATTGAAAATGAAATGCTCTACAGCGATGATCAAAAGTTAATACCACGATTTATTAATCCAGCTCCATTTTCTAAATTTTATCTGGAAATTGATAATGAATCGCCAGGACAAGTTGGTGCCTGGATAGGTTGGCAAATGGTGCGATCTTATATGAAAAATAATGAAGTGCCTATTGCTGATTTGTTGAAAATCGATGCGAAAGAAATATTTGTGAAATCAAAATACAAACCTAAAAAGTAATGTCAAACAAAAATACATCAGAAATTAAGTTTCTAATAGAATTAGACGATAACCGCGTTCCGGAAAAATTAATGTGGTCTGCAAAAGACGGTGGAGTAGAACAGGAAGAGGCTAAAGCTATAATGTTGTCTATCTGGGACAGCAAAGCAAAAGAGAGTATGCGAATTGATTTATGGACGAAAGATATGCCAGTAGATGAAATGAAAATTTTCTTTCATCAAACATTAGTTGCTATGTCTGAAACTTTCAAACGTGCCACCGATGACGAAAAAATGGCTGATACCATGAAAGATTTTTGTGATTATTTTGCAGAAAAATTGGAGTTGACAAAATAAATTAGGCTTGTTCCAAAAAAATCCCAAAACTTAAATTTAAGTTTTGGGATTTTTTATTTGATTTTTAAAAGAAAACGGAGTGTTTTTTAAAACTGACTATTGTTTTTGAAAACTTCTTGATTTACTTCGTCAATATAGCTCAATAATTCTTCTTTTCCTGTAGATTCAGTAGCTGAAGTAACAAAATAGTGCGGCATTTCCGCCCAGTTATTAGCAAACATTTTCTTTTTGTACGCCGCAATATGAGAATCGATTTTTACTTTGCTTATCTTATCTGCTTTGGTGAAAACGATACAAAAAGGAATTTCGCTTTCGCCCATATAAGACATGAATTCGATATCTATGGTTTGTGCTTCATGACGAATGTCAATCAAAACAAAAGCACAAACCAGTTGCTCTCTGGTTTCAAAATAATCAGTAATAAATTCCTGAAAAATAGATTTTGTTTTTTTAGAAACTTTCGCATAACCATAACCGGGTAAATCAACTAAAAACCAATTGCTGTTGATCAAAAAATGATTAATCAACTGTGTTTTTCCAGGTCTTCCAGATGTTTTAGCTAATTTTTTTTGATTAGTTAGCATGTTAATCAATGAAGATTTACCAACATTTGATCGGCCTATAAAAGCATATTCCGGCAAAAAGTCTTTCGGACATTTGGCTACATCGGAGTTACTAATAATAAATTCGGCGGTATTAATTTTCATTTTTTCTAGGTGTAAAATTCTCCTTTTTAAGATTAGTGCGCTGCTAAATGGGTATGGGTTAGCCAATCCTCTAACAAACGATTAAACTCATCGGGATGTTCCATCATGGCAGCATGACCACATTTGTCTATCCAGTATAAAGTGGAATTAGGTAATAATTTATGAAACTCCTCTGCAACATCTGGCGGAGTAACTTTGTCATTTTTCCCCCAAATAATACAGGTTTGAACATGCATTTTTGGTAAATCTTTTGCCATATTATGACGAATAGCACTTTTAGCAATCGTCAATGTTTTTATCAATTTTATTCTGTCATTTACGGATTCGTAAACTTCATCGATAAGTTCTTTGGTGGCTACTTTTGGATCATAAAATACATCTTCAGCTTTTTTCTTGATATATTCATAGTCACCTCTTTTTGGGTAACTATCACCCATTGCACTTTCGTAGAGTCCTGAGCTTCCGGTTATTACAAGTCCGGCCACTTTTTCAGGATACATTTTGGTATGGTACAAAGCGATGTGACCGCCTAACGAATTTCCTAAAAGTATTACTCTTTCTAATCCTTTGAATGTGATGAAATCCTTAACGTATTTCGCAAAACTTTTTACATTCGTTTTTAAAATGTTCTGGGTGTATATCGGTAAATCTGGGATTATTATTTTATATCCTTTTGTAGAGAAGTAACTTGCAACAGCGTCAAAGTTGCTAAGTCCACCCATAAGTCCGTGTAAAATGACAATTGGAGTTCCTTCGCCAGCTTCATAATAGCTGTATCTACCTTCTTTTTTATAGTGTTTTTCCATTTTTTTTGAATGCGGATTTTCAATTTTGACAAATATAGGATTTAATAAATAAAAATGAATTTTTACAACAATTTTTAATTGTAAAATTATACGAGTTGATGTAAAAATGTTTCTCTATTTTTTACTTTTTTTAGTTCTAAATTTTAATTATTTCACTTTTCTTCTTGGCATTTTGAATTAAAATTTCATTGTATTTAGCAGTCTTTTTTTATAACATTATCTTTCTTACAAATAAAACGAAATGAAGGTAACGTTCTGATTGTCCAAAAATTAAGGGTTTTTGCTCGAAAGTGGCTAAACTTATTAACAAAGTGGTATATAGTGGTAAATAGTGGTAATATTTTTTATATTTTTGCTCAACATCATTTAAAACTTTTTACTTGGATACAATTATAGGAACATATGAATGTAAAGTCGATGCTAAAGGAAGGTTGCTGTTGCCAGCGCCTTTAAAAAAGCAATTGGCTTCTTCACTTCAAAACGGTTTTGTTTTGAAGCGTTCCGTTTTTCAGCCTTGTCTAGAGCTATATCCTATGCAGGAGTGGGATTTGATGATGCAAAAAATCAATAAGCTAAATCGATTTGTAAAGAAAAACAATGACTTTATCCGCAGGTTTACTGCTGGAGTGAAAGTGGTGGAAATTGATGCTTTAGGACGGTTATTAGTCCCGAAAGATTTAGTGATTTTTGCGAGTATTGCCAAAGAGGTTGTATTCTCATCAGCAGTCAATATTGTTGAGATTTGGGATAAAGATTTATACGAAAAATCAATAAATGGCGAAGATGTTGATTTTGCAGATTTGGCAGAAGAAGTAATGGGAAATGTAAATGACGACGACAATGGAATATCATAATCCGGTTTTGCTTCAGGCATCAGTAGATGGTTTAAATATTAAGCCTGAAGGCATTTATGTTGATGTGACTTTTGGTGGTGGTGGGCATTCAAAAGAAATTTTGAAAAGACTGGGTCCAAACGGGAAGTTATTTGCTTTTGATCAGGATGAAGATGCTTTGGCGAATGCCTTGCCAGATGAAAGATTTGTTCTTATTAATGAAAATTTCAGATTCATAAAACGGTTTTTGCGTTTTTATGGCGTGAAAAGTGTTGATGGAATTTTGGCAGATTTAGGGGTTTCATCACATCAATTTGATGTTGCTGAAAGAGGTTTTTCTACTCGCTTTGATGCCGAATTGGATATGAGAATGAGTCAGAAAAATGATTTGAATGCGTATCGAGTTGTTAATGAATATGATGAAACAAATCTTAGAAGAGTATTCTTGGATTATGGCGAATTAAAAAATGCACCCGCTATAGCAAGAGTGATTCTTGAAGCAAGAGAAACGGAACCTATTAAAAATACGGAGCAATTGAAAATGGTTTTAGGTCGCTTTTTACCGGCTCATAAAAGCCATAAAATTTTGGCTCAAATGTATCAGGCCATTCGAATTGAAGTAAATCAGGAAATGGATGTTTTGAAAGAGTTTTTGGAGCAATCCTTAGAGATATTAAATCCTGGCGGCAGATTAAGCGTGATTTCGTACCATTCTTTAGAAGATAGATTAGTGAAAAGATTTGTGAAAAATGGGATGTTTGAAGGGGAGCCTGAACGTGACTTTTTTGGTAATTTTTCTGTTCCATTTAAAACAATTGGAAAATTAATAGTGCCGGATAATACTGAGATAAAAGAAAACAACAGAGCGAGAAGTGCCAAATTAAGAATAGCTGAAAAGATTTAATCACCACCCCGCCTTCCCAAAAGGAGGAGTTAAAGTGGAAAAATAAATATTAACTTTTAATATCTCGGCTCCCTCTCCTTTGGAGAGGGTCGGGGAGAGGACAAATGAAAAACGGAGTTTACAGCCTATTAAAAGCGCGGTTTCTTATAGATGATGATGCTGTTAAAAATTGGCGTTTTATCGTTTTTGTGATTATTTTGGCTATTGTCATGATTGCGAATACACAACGATTTGAGCAAAAAGTATTTAAGATTGCCGAGTTGACAAATCAGGTTAAAGAGTTGCGTTCGGAATTTGTAGACAGACGTTCGGAATTGATGAAATTGAAAATGGAATCTACCGTTTCTGAAAAAATGATGGAAAAACAAATTTTTCCGTCAACAGTTCCTCCAGTTAAAATTAAAGTTAAAAAAGAAGAAGAAAAAAGCTTTTTCAAAAAAATATGGCAGTAGAAGATAAACACATATCGTACAGAATTTATCTGGTTGCATTCGCTATCTTTTTGATGGCCATTGCGATTGCTGTAAAATTGACAAATATTCAATGGGTCGAGGGTGATTATTATAGAAAATTAGCCAAAGAAAGAACCGTTAGAAATTTTGTGATTCCTGCTAATAAAGGGAATATTTACTCGGCTGATGGTAGCCTTTTGGCAACTTCTATTCCAAATTATGAAATACGTTTTGATGCTGTTGCTCCAAAAGCAGAAGCATTCGAAAAAAATGTTAAGTCATTGTCAGATTCGCTGGCATTAGTTTTAGGAAAACCATCGAATTTTTTCCAAAACGAATTAAGAAAAGCCAGAGCAAATAAAAATAGATATTATTTGATAGCCCGTAATTTGAGTTACACGCAGTATTTTAAAATTAAAGGCTTCCCATTGTTTAATTTGGGTGCTTACAAGGGCGGAATTATTATTGAACAAGAAACGGTAAGAGAACATCCGATAGGAAAAATTGCTGAACGAACTGTTGGTTACGAAAGAACTTCTCATGGTGCATCACTCGATGGAAAAGGAATTGAATGGGCTTTTAGAAAATATCTGAACGGTAAAGACGGCAAGATTTTAAAACAAAAAATTGCAAAAGGGCAGTGGAAACCGATACGCGATATCAATGAAGTTGATCCTCAGGATGGATACGATGTTATATCAACAATTGATGTCTATGTTCAGGATATAGCGCATCACGCTTTACTAAAACAGTTGGAATTGTATCAGGCAGATCACGGCTGTGTGGTAGTTATGGAAACTAAAACGGGTCATGTAAAAGCAATTTCAAATTTAGGAAGAGCGAAAGACGGTACATACTATGAAACAACAAATTATGCAGTAGCAGAATCCCATGAGCCAGGTTCTACTTATAAATTAGCGGATTTAATGGCGCTTCTGGAAGATAAAAAAGTGGATACCAGTGCAGTTTATGACAGCAATGGTGGAGTTATCGTTTATTCTGGGAAAAAAGTTCGCGACTCGCATGAAGGCGGTTACGGTAAAATTTCTTTAGCAAGAGGTTTTGAACTTTCGTCGAATACTGTAATGGTTCAAGCCGTTTATAATAGTTATAAAAATGAGCCTTCGAAATTTGTAAATCACCTTAATAATTTTGGATTAAACAGACCATTAGGACTTTCGATTAAAGGAGAAGGTCGTCCCTATGTTCCACAGCCAAGTGATAAACACTGGTCAAATATTTCACTTCCTTGGATGGCTTTTGGGTATGGAGTTTCTATTACGCCTATGCAAACATTAGCTTTTTATAATGCTGTTGCTAATAATGGAGAAATGGTTAAACCCCAGTTTGTTTCTGAAATTAAAGAATGGAACAGAACCATCAAAAAATACGATAAAGAAGTTTTGAATCCAAGAATTTGCTCGCAAGGAACTATTTTGAAATTGAAAGCGGTTTTGGAAAATGTTGTCAAAAAAGGAACCGGTTCAAAATTGTATTCTAAAGATTTTTCTATGGCGGGGAAAACAGGAACAGCACAAGTGAATTATGGTAAAGATGGAGGTTCTGGGAAATATTATGCTTCTTCATTTGTTGGTTATTTTCCAGCAGATAAACCTATGTATTCATGTATCGTTGTGGTGCATAAACCAAGTACAGCGCTAAATAATTATTATGGTGCCGATGTGGCAGGTCCAGTTTTTAAACGTATCGCGCAAAAGATTTTTACCGATGCTCCTTCTACAAATGAAATTAAGAACTTAGATAGAAAAATACCAAAACAAGAAAATAATTACGATTCTTATTTTGTTAAATCACAAAAGAAGCAACAATTAATTCCTAATGTAAAAGGAATGTCAGGAATGGACGCAGTAGCTTTATTGGAGAATTTAGGTATAAAAGTAAAGGCTGTTGGAGTTGGGAAAGTGAAAAAACAATCGCTTCAAGCAGGACAAAACATAATAAGAAACACAACTATATTATTAGAATTATCGTGAAAATCTTAAAAGACATATTATATAAAGTAGCTATCGAAGCCGTAAAAGGTTCGACGGATATCGCTATAAACAAAATGGATTTCGATTCTAGAAAAATCGAGGGCAATGATGTTTTTATTGCTATTCGTGGTTCAATTTCTGAGGGTCATGATTTTATAGAAAAAGCGATTCAACAAGGTGCTATTGCAGTTATTTGTGATACGTTTCCTGAAACTCTTGAAAAAGGAATTACCTATGTTCAGGTAAAAGATACTAATTCAGCCTTAGCATTTATGGCCGCAAATTATTTTGGAGACCCGTCTCAAAACTTAAAATTAGTTGGAATTACAGGAACAAACGGTAAAACTACCATTGCTTCTTTGTTGTATCAATTATTCAAAAAAGCAGGTTTCAAAGTTGGATTGTTGTCTACAGTTAAAATTTTAGTTGACGATGTCGAATACAAAGCGACTCACACAACTCCGGATTCAATTACAATAAACCATTATCTAAAAGAAATGGTGGAGAACGGTGTTGAATATTGTTTTATGGAAGTGAGTTCGCATGGAATTCATCAAAAAAGAACAGAAGCATTGCATTTTGTTGGAGGTATTTTTACCAATTTGTCTCACGACCATTTGGATTATCATCCTACGTTTGCTGAATACAGAGATGTGAAAAAATCTTTTTTCGATAATTTGCCTAAAACTGCATTTGTATTATCAAATATTGATGATAAAAATGGACAAGTGATGTTGCAGAATACGGCAGCAAAAAAACTTACTTATGCCTTAAAATCCTATGCGGATTATAAAGCACAAATATTAGAAAATCAATTGTCAGGTTTGTTGTTGAAAATAAACGGAAATGAGGTTTGGGTAAAACTGATTGGAACTTTTAATGCGTATAATTTATTGGCTATTTATGGAACTGCGGTTGAATTAGGGATGGAAAGTCTTGAAGTACTTCGGTTATTATCAGATTTAGAAAGTGTTTCGGGACGTTTTCAATTTATTGTCTCGAATTCAAATATTACGGCGATTGTAGATTATGCCCACACGCCAGATGCATTAGAAAATGTGCTGAAAACAATCAATGACATTCGTACAAAAAACGAGCAATTAATTACGGTTGTAGGCTGTGGAGGTAATAGAGATAAAACCAAGCGCCCTATTATGGCTGGGATTGCATCTGAATTGAGTGATAAAGCAATTTTTACTTCGGATAATCCAAGAAATGAAGATCCAGAAATGATTATTACTGAAATGGAGCAAGGCGTAGCACCTCAAAATTATAAAAAAACATTGACTATAACTGATAGAAAGCAGGCTATAAAAACAGCTTGTCAATTGGCTCAGCCAAATGATATTATTTTGATTGCAGGAAAAGGGCATGAGACGTATCAGGAAATTAATGGCGTCCGTCATGATTTTGACGACATGAAAATAGTTAAAGAAATATTAGACCAACTCCATAAATAGAAAAATATGCTGTATTACTTATTTGAATATTTAGACAAAACATTAGATGTTCCTGGGACAGGCGTTTTTCAGTACATTACTTTTAGATCTGCATTGGCATTGATGCTTTCGTTGTTATTGTCTACAATTTATGGAAAAAGAATAATCCGTTTCCTGCAAAGACAACAAGTAGGAGAAACCGTTCGAGAGCTTGGTTTGGCAGGCCAAAATGAAAAAGCAGGTACACCAACTATGGGAGGTTTAATCATCATTTTTGCCACGCTGGTTCCAGTTATGCTTTTCGCAAAACTGCATAATATTTACATCGTTTTGTTGATTGTCACCACACTTTGGATGGGAACTATTGGTTTTATAGATGATTATATTAAAATTTTCAAGAAAGACAAAGAAGGTTTAAAAGGAATATTTAAGGTTTTTGGACAAGTAGGTCTGGGTTTAATAGTAGGGACGGTTCTTTATTTTAGTCCTGCAGTTACCGTTCGTACCGATACGGCAAAATCGGATATTTTTAAAGTGCCAACAGAAACGGTTATTACGCCTGCTCCAATTGAAGAAAAATCTACCGCGACTACCATTCCTTTCTTTAAAAATAACGAATTTGATTATGCTGAATTATTAGCATGGACAGGTGAAGGGTATGAAAAATGGGCTTGGTTGATTTTTATTCCAGTGGTTATTTTTATTATTACTGCGGTTTCTAACGGTGCTAATTTAACGGATGGTATTGATGGGCTGGCTGCAGGAACTTCCGCTATTTCGGTCCTCGCATTAGGAATATTTACGTTCGTTTCGGGGAATATTATTTTTTCTAATTATTTGAATATTATGTATATTCCTAATTCGGGGGAAATGACGGTTTTTATTGCTGCATTTGTTGGGTCATTGATCGGATTTCTTTGGTATAACTCCTATCCGGCATCTGTTTTTATGGGTGATACAGGAAGTTTGACAATAGGCGGTATTATTGCCGTTCTGGCAATTGCTGTTCGAAAAGAAATGTTGATTCCATTATTATGTGGAATTTTTCTTGTCGAAAATCTATCAGTTGTTTTACAAGTAAGTTATTTCAAGTATACCAAGAAACGCTTTGGCGAAGGCCGAAGAATATTTCTAATGTCACCTTTACATCATCATTATCAGAAAAAAGGCTATCACGAAAGTAAAATCGTAACCCGATTTTGGATTGTTGCGATCATGCTGGCCATATTATCAATTGTTACTTTAAAATTAAGATAATATGAGGCTAGTGATCTTAGGCGGAGGAGAAAGTGGTATAGGTACTGCTATTCTGGGTAAGAAAAAAGGATACGATGTTTTTGTATCTGATTTTGGAAAAATAAAAGAAAATTACAAAGAGATTCTTGTCATTAATGGAATCACTTGGGAAGAGAAAACGCATACTGAAGATTTGATTTTGAATGCCGATGTGGTGATGAAAAGTCCTGGAATTTCTGATAAATCTCCAATAGTAAAAAAGCTTATTGCAAAAGGAATTCCGGTAATTTCAGAAATTGAGTTTGCCGCCCCTTTTACAGATGCAACTATAATAGGCATAACGGGAAGCAATGGAAAGACCACCACTACAATGTTGACGCATCATTTGTTAAAATCAGCGGGATTGAATGTGGGATTGGGAGGGAATATTGGGAAGAGTTTTGCTTGGCAAATAGCGGACAATAAATATGATTCTTATGTGCTGGAGTTGAGTAGTTTTCAATTGGATGGGATTGTAAATTTTAAACCACATATTGCGATTATTACGAATATAAGTCCGGATCATTTAGATCGTTACGATTACAAATATGAAAATTACATTGATTCAAAATTTAGAATTACGATGAATCAAACCGAGGAAGATTACCTCATTTATGATGCAGATGATGAAGCCATTGCAGAATGGTTTAAAACACATACAACTAAAGCCAAATTAATTCCTTTTTCATTGACAAAAACTTTCAGCGAAGGAGCTTATATAAAAAACAACAAAATGGAAATTTCAATCAATCAAGAAGAGTTTACAATGGACACGGAACATATTGCCTTGGAAGGGAAACATAACATGAAAAACGCGATGGCAGCAACCTCTGTGGCAAAATTAATGCAAATAAGAAAGGCTACTATACGTGAGAGTCTGTCTAATTTTCAAGGAGTAGAACACCGTTTAGAGAAAGTATTGAAAATTCAAAACGTACAATACATTAATGATTCTAAAGCAACCAATGTAAATGCCACTTTTTTTGCATTAGATAGTATGAATACGCCTACGGTTTGGATTGTGGGCGGTGTTGATAAAGGGAATGATTATAATGAGTTGATGTCATTAGTTCGTGAAAAAGTGAAAGCTATTATTTGCCTTGGTGTAGATAATAAAAAAATTATAGATGTATTTGGAAATGTGGTTGACATGATGATTGAAGTAGATAACATGAATGATGCAGTGAGAATGGCGCAACGATTATCAGAAAAAGGTGATACCGTATTATTATCGCCAGCTTGTGCTAGTTTTGATTTGTTCGAAAACTATGAAGACAGAGGGAATCAGTTCAAACAAGCCGTTAAAAATTTATAAAAAAAGTTTTATTTGTTTAGATTTTGAGCCTTCCCAGCCTTAAAGTTTAAATGAGAAAACTGTAAACAAAACCTAAAATGAAACAACTAGTTAACAGTTTAAAAGGAGATAAAGGAATTTGGTCATTCGTGGCCTTATTAGCCTTGTTTTCGTTTATGCCTGTTTTTAGTGCGAGTAGTAATTTGGCCTACTTAGGTCAGGGAAACGGAAATACATTAGGTTATTTGGTAAAACATTTGGCGCATATTTGTATTGGTTTTTCTATTATTTATTGGGTACATAAAGTGCCTTATCATTATTTTCGGGCTATTTCTAAAGTTGGGTTGCCTGTTGTATGGATATTATTGGCTTACACATTAATCAAAGGAACAGTTATCGCTGGTGCTAATGCCAGTCGATGGATTCAAGTACCTTTTATTGGAATTACATTTCAAACATCAACATTAGCATCCATGGTGCTATTTATATTTGTAGCACGTTATTTGTCGAAAACCAGAGAAGAACCAGTGACATTCAAATCTTCTTTGTGGGAACTTTGGGTTCCGGTGTTTATAACTTTGATGTTTATTTTACCAGCCAATTTTTCTACAACTGCATTGATTTTTTCCATGATTCTTATGCTGACTTTTATTGGAAAATATCCGTTAAAATATATTGCTGTTATAATAGGCTCAGGAATAGTATTTCTTGCTTTTTTTATTCTGGTTGCCAAAGCTTTTCCTGATTCCAGGTTTTTTAGTAGAGTAGGGACTTGGGGAAATAGAATTGAAAATTTTACTACTGACAAACCTGATGAAGATGATTACCAAATCGAAAAAGCTAAAATCGCTATAGCATCTGGTAAAATTTACGGATTAGGTCCTGGTAAAAGTGTTCAAAAGAATTTCTTGCCACAATCCTCATCTGATTTTATTTATGCCATTATTGTTGAAGAATACGGGCTTTTAGGAGGTTTGGGAGTGCTTTCGTTATATTTATTATTACTATTTCGATTTGTCATTGCTTCACATAAAGCCAATACATTGTTTGGGAAATTAGTGGTTATAGGATTAGGTTTTCCCATGATATTTCAGGCGATGATTAATATGGCTGTTGCGGTTGAATTATTACCCGTTACGGGACAAACATTGCCCTTGATAAGTAGTGGGGGAAGTTCCATCTGGATGACCTGTTTTGCACTTGGAATTATCATTAGTGTAACAAAAAAAGAGGAAGAAATTGCACAGGAATTAAAAGACGCAGCTAAAAGAGAAGAAGCACTTCAAAAACTAATCGACCGGGAATTGGAAGAGGAAGTTGTGATAGAAGGAGATTATTCTATTGAAGATAAAGCTACGAATCCAATGCATGCAGTTTTGAATAAGTAATCGTTTTTCAGAGAAAAAGTAATTTATAAAAACTTAGGAACTCAGTAACTTTAAAATAATGAAACAGTACAAATTCATATTAAGCGGAGGCGGAACAGGAGGACATGTCTATCCGGCAATTGCGATTGCCAATGAATTAAAATCTCGTTTTCCTAATGCCGAATTTCTTTTTGTAGGTGCCAATGATAAAATGGAAATGCAAAAAGTACCTCAGGCAGGGTACAAAATTAAAGGACTTTGGATTTCAGGATTACAGCGAAGACTAACATTTGACAATGCACTTTTTCCAATCAAATTAATCTCAAGTTTATTAAAATCCAGAACAATAATCAAAGAGTTCAAACCGGATGTAGTTATAGGAACTGGTGGTTTTGCAAGTGGCCCGTTATTGCAAGTAGCTGCGATTGCAGGGATTCCAACAGTGATTCAAGAGCAAAATTCCTATCCAGGAATCACCAATAAATTGTTGAGTAAAAAAGCAAACAAAATTTGTGTTGCTTATGAAAATCTGGAACGATTTTTTCCAAAAGGAAAAATGATTTTGACCGGAAATCCGGTGCGTCAGGATTTGATAGATATTGAAAGCAAAAGAGAAGGAGCGATTCAATATTTTAATTTAGACTCTGAAAAGAAAACATTGTTGGTACTTGGAGGAAGTCTTGGTGCGAGAAGAGTCAATCAATTAATCGAAAAAGAGTTGGAAAATATTCTTTCTCAAAATGTTCAGGTGATTTGGCAATGCGGAAAATTATATTTAGAAGATTATAAAAAATATAATAAAGAAAATGTTCAGGTAATCGCTTTTGTTGAAAGAATGGATTTAGTTTATGCTGCTGCCGATATTGTTATTTCTCGTGCAGGTGCGTCATCAGTTTCGGAGTTGTGTATCGTAGGGAAACCAGTGATTTTTATTCCGTCTCCCAATGTTGCTGAAGATCATCAAACTAAAAATGCGCAAGCCATAGTGGATAAAAAGGGAGCGCTAATGCTTAAAGAATCGGAGCTTGATTCAGAATTCAGTCTTGTTTTTGAGGCCTTGTTGAAAGATAAAGGAAAACAAAACCAACTGAGTGAAAACATAAAACAATTGGCTATGCCAGAAGCAACAAAACAAATTGTTGACGAAATTGTGAAATTGATTAAATAGGAAAGACGAAGAGATAATAGACTTTTAGATAATAGATTAAAAAAACAATAATTTTAAGAATAAGTATTATAATAAATTTATTCCGTTTCTTCTCCCTCTCCTTTGGAGAGGGCTGGGGTGAGGAAGAACAAAGACTGAAAACATGAACTTAAATCAAATACATAACGTCTATTTTATAGGAATCGGAGGCATCGGGATGAGTAATTTGGCTCGTTATTTCAAGAATCTTGGAAAACAAGTCTCAGGTTACGATAAAACGCCTTCTGCTCTTACTAATGAGTTAATAGAAAGTGGAATTTCAATTCATTTTGAAGATAGTATTGATTTAATTCCAAAGGATTTTTATGTAGAAAATACTTTGGTAATTATTACACCAGCAGTTCCAAAAGCACATTCGGAGTGGAATTATTTCTTGGAAAGAGATTTTCAGGTTAAAAAAAGAGCGGAGGTTTTAGGGATAATCACAAAAGATACTTTTTGTTTTGCTGTAGCGGGAACACATGGAAAAACCACTACTTCAAGTATTTTAGGCCATGTTTTATACGAAAGTGGTGCTGATGTTACTGCTTTTATTGGTGGAATAGTAGAAAATTATAATTCAAATTTAATAGGAAGCGGAAAAACAGTTACTGTTGTTGAAGCAGATGAATTTGATCGTTCGTTCCTGCATTTGTATCCTAATATTGCTTGCATTACATCAATGGATGCGGATCATTTGGATATTTATGGAACCAGTGAAGCGATAGAAGAATCCTTTATTGAATTTGCATCAAAAATAGAAGATAAGAGCAAACTTTTCATTACAAAAGAACTACCAATAGAAGGCGTAACCTGTGCTGTAAATGAAGATGCTGTTTTTAAAGCTTTTAATATTAGAATAGAAAATGGCAGCTATGTTTTTGACGTACAAACGCCTAATGAGATAATTAAAGATTTACATTTTGGATTACCGGGAAAACACAATTTAATGAATGCTTTAATGGCTATCGCAATGGCAAATATATTCGGCACCCCAACCGATGCCATTGCAAAAGCCATAGCATCATTCAAAGGAATAAAAAGAAGGTTTTCCTATCAAATTAAAACGGATAAGTTAGTTTATATTGATGATTATGCACATCATCCAACGGAGATAAATGCAGTACATCAGGCGGTTAGGGAATTGTATCCAAACCAAAAAGTTTTGGCTATTTTTCAACCGCATTTATTCAGCAGAACGAGAGATTTTGCAGATGATTTTGCCAAAAGTTTATCTGCTTTTGATGAAGTTATTTTATTAGATATTTATCCGGCCCGCGAATTGCCAATGGAAGGTATAAATTCACAATGGCTGATGGATAAAATGACTAATAATTATAAAAAAATAGTCCCTAAAAGTGATTTAATTGCAACAATTTTAGCAAGTGATGCTACTGTTATTGTAACTATTGGAGCGGGAGATATTGGAGAATTAGTGCCATCCATTAAAAAAGCGATCAATGAAACTCTTTAATTGGACAAATATTCGATTATTACTGATGTTTGTATTGGTTATTTTTCTGTTTTCGTTTACTTCAAATCGAAATAAAAACAGAAAATTGACTAAATCTGTTGTTGTTTTTGTAGGAGATAACGCTCCTTTTGTGAAACAGGAAACGGTTAATAAATTGTTAATAGAAAATAAAAGAGAGGCATCAAGCATTCAAAAAGTTAAATTAGATTTGAATAAGCTGGAAAGAACTCTCAATGCACAAGAAATGGTTGAAAAATCAGATGTATTTGTGAGTATTGACGGTGTATTGAAAGCAGTAGTAAAACAAAAAACTCCTATAGCTAGAGTTTTTAATGAGGGTGGTTCTTTTTATATTGATTACGAAGGGAATAGAATGCCATTGTCAACTAATTTTACAGCGAGAGTTCCACTTGTATCCGGGGGGATAAATAAAAAAAATAACGAAGATTTAGCCGACTTATTTCGCGCAATCTATGACGATGCGTTTTTGAAAAAAAACATCATTGGAATTGAAATTATGCCGAATGGAAGCTTAAAAATGCTCAATAGAAATTTTGATTATCAAATTGATTTTGGCAGAATGATAAATGTGGAGCGAAAATTTAAGAATTATAAAGCTTTTTTTCAAAAGGCGGTTTTAGATAGTTCGTTGTATAAATATAAAAAGATTGATCTCCGATTTACGGAACAAGTAGTTTGCACTAAATAATAGATAATGGAAAAAGAGAATATTGCAGTAGGTCTAGATATTGGGACAACTAAAATAGTTGCCATGATAGGCAAGAAGAATGAATATGGGAAACTAGAAATTTTAGGTGTAGGAAAATCTAAAAGTTTAGGTGTGGCCAGAGGGGTTGTAAATAACATTACTCAAACCATACAATCGATACAGCAAGCGATACAAGAAGCCGAAAATAATTCAGGCTATAAAATAAAAGACGTAGTGGTGGGAATTGCGGGTCAACACATCCGTAGTATTCAGCATACTGATTACATAAGCAGAAACAATCCCGAAGAAGTAATTGGAGGGAATGACATTCAGCTTTTGATCGACCAAGTAAATAAATTGGCGATGTTACCTGGTGAAGAAATAATACATGTTTTGCCACAAGAATTTAAAATTGACGGACAATCTGAAATCAAAGAGCCTATAGGAATGTATGGCGGAAGATTAGAGTCCAGTTTTCATGTTGTAGTAGGACAAGCCTCATCGATTCGTAATGTAGGCAGATGTATTCAAAGTTCAGGAATCGAATTGTCAGGTTTGACATTGGAACCATTGGCTTCAGCTGATGCAGTTTTGAGTCAGGAAGAAAAAGAAGCAGGAGTAGCACTTATTGATATAGGCGGCGGAACAACAGATTTGGCTATTTTCAAAGATGGTATTATTCGTCATACTGCGGTAATTCCTTTTGGAGGAAATGTGATCACAGATGATATCAAAGAAGGATGTTCTATAATTGAAAAGCAAGCCGAATTATTGAAAGTCAAATTTGGATCAGCTTGGCCAGGAGAAAATAAAGACAACGAGATTGTTTCTATTCCAGGATTAAGAGGTAGAGAACCAAAAGAGATTTCTTTGAAAAATTTATCTAAAATTATCCATGCTCGTGTTGTTGAAATTATTGACCAAGTTTTTACGGAAGTGAAAGCTTACGGACACGAAGATCCTCGTAAAAAATTAATTGCAGGAATAGTGCTTACTGGTGGTGGTGCTCAATTGAAACACATCAAACAGTTAGTGGAATATATCACAGGAATGGATACGAGAATTGGATATCCAAACGAACATTTGGCTGGAAATTCAGATGAGGAGATTTCAAGCCCTTTGTATGCTACCGCGGTAGGATTAGTAATGAACAGTATTGAAAACAAAACACAAAGTGCGGTAAGAATGGATGCAATCGAACCACCAAAAGCTCCAGTTTACAGAGCTCCAGTTGTGATTGAGGTTCCTGAAAATGAAGTCGAGGAAGAGGTTCGAAACACTAATGAAAAACAGAATTCGACAGTAAACAGAATTCAGAGAAATTTCTTCGACCGTTATGTTGATAAGATTAAAGATTTCTTAGATAATGCAGAATAAGGGCAGTGCCCAAAAATACAATAATTAATAATAAATATCAAAAACCAAATAAAATGATGAGCAACTCAGAATTTGGAAGTATTTCATTTGATTTACCAAAAAACCAATCAAATGTAATAAAAGTTATTGGTGTAGGTGGAGGCGGTAGTAACGCTATAAATCACATGTTTAAACAAGGGATCAAAGGCGTAGATTTCATCGTATGTAATACGGATTCTCAGGCCTTACAAAACAGTTCTGTGCCTAACAAAATACAGTTAGGAGTACATTTAACTGAGGGACTTGGCGCTGGAGCAAACCCAGATGTAGGGCAACAATCAGCTATAGAAAGTATTTCTGATATTGAAAAAATGTTGGATCGCAATACTAAAATGGTGTTTATCACTGCCGGAATGGGTGGCGGAACCGGAACAGGTGCTGCGCCAGTAATTGCACAATTGGCTAAAGAAAGAGATATTCTTACCGTTGGGATTGTGACTTTGCCTTTCTTATTTGAAGGTAAAGTGCGTCAGGAACAAGCCTTAATTGGTATTGAAAAATTACGCAAGCAGGTAGACTCTTTAATTGTTATCAACAATAACAAATTAAGAGAAGTATATGGAAATCTTGGTTTCAAAGCTGGATTTTCAAAAGCTGATGAAGTTTTGGCAACAGCCTCAAGAGGAATTGCCGAAGTAATCACGCATCACTATACTCAAAATATCGATTTAAGAGATGCCAAAACAGTATTGTTTAATAGCGGAACGGCTATTATGGGATCTTCTGTTTCTTCAGGTGAGAATAGAGCTAAGGAAGCAATTATTGCTGCTTTAGATTCTCCATTGTTAAATGATAATAAAATTACTGGTGCCAAAAACGTATTGTTGCTTATCGTTTCTGGAACTAATGAAATTACAATTGACGAAATTGGAGAAATTAATGATCACATTCAAATCGAAGCAGGTCATAATGCAAATATTATCATGGGGGTTGGTGAAGACGAATCTCTAGGGGATGCTATTGCAGTAACCATTATCGCGACAGGTTTTGATATTGAACAGCAAAATGGAATCGTAAACACAGAGCCTAAAAAAATAATTCACACATTAGAAGACGAACAAAGAAGTGTACACAATCTAACCAATAGAACTGTAGCTGGATTTGATTCGAATACAGAATCACCAATTTCTAATTCAAGTGAAAGAATTGTTTTCGATTTATTAGAAGATACTGTAGTTGTACCTGAACCAGTTGTAACAACACCTGCTCCAACAATAAATAAAGAAGAGTTGATGGTTATGTCTGAATTTATTAAAAATTTAGATGTGACTTTCGAAATTGTTTCTCCTATTACTGATATTGATTTTACAATCACTTCACCAGTAGCCGAAGTTAAAGAAGTAAAAGCGGTACAGCCAAAAGTTATCGAAAGACAAGAACAAACTACTTTCTCTTTTGATTTGCCACTTTTCAAAACAGAACCTGTAGCACAAGTGGAAGAAAATAAAGTTTTGTTTGAACTAACGAATGAAACTCGTGATATTAAAGTAAATGAAGCAGTCCAATTTGTTCCGGTAACGGAATTGACTGATAACGGAATTATCAAATATTCTCTTGAAGAATATATGGAGCCTGAGAATGATTTCATGGCTAAGCCAGTTGCAAAAACTCCAGAAGTTGTTATCCCAGCTGAGTTGAACATTACCATGAAACAAGTTAATACATCAGTGAATATGCCCGTTGACTTTGATACCATTTCTCCTATGGAAATGACTATTGAAGAATCATTGCGAATGAGAGCTGATGAAAGAAGAAAAAAATTAAAAGAATTCAATTACAAGTTTCATAATAATGTTTCTAAAATTGATGAGTATGAAAAAGAACCTGCCTACAAAAGATTGGGGATAGACATTTCAAACAACCAAGCCAACAATACAAATTCTAGAATTTCTGTGGGGACAGACAGCAACAACGATTTACAGTTGCGTTCTAATAACTCGTATTTACATGATAACGTAGATTAACTAACTCAAACCAAAATGAGATAGCCCGAAAATTCAATTTAATTTTCGGGTTATTTTTTTGTGTAGCGAGAAGAAAGCAATCTGTTGTTAATTCCAGTAAATTTCTTTAAATTTGTCGAGCCTTAATCCAGCTGTCGTTTCAAGCTTTTTTTCGAAAATGCTTTTTTCTAAGTCCTTAAAAGAGCTTCTAAAGTCGCTTTTTAAGTTCAAGAAAAAATACATTTTCTCCAAAAAAGGCTTTTTACTACCATCTGGGGCATTTAAAAAGTAATCAGTTTGCAGTATTCAGTTTTTAGATTGAATAGCAAATTTAAAATTAAATAGTAGTATGAGTTTATCAGTACAGATCATGGACGAAATGAAAACCGCCATGAGAGCCAAAGATACAGTAGCATTAGAAGCTTTAAGAGCGATTAAATCAGAAATCCTATTAGCCCAAACAGCAACAGGATCTAAAGAAGAAATTACAGCAGAAGAGGAGATAAAATTGCTTCAAAAATT
Organism: Flavobacterium sp. ZB4R12; assembly: GCF_048276375.1. Lineage (NCBI taxonomy): Bacteria > Pseudomonadati > Bacteroidota > Flavobacteriia > Flavobacteriales > Flavobacteriaceae > Flavobacterium > Flavobacterium sp. ZB4R12. The sequence goes on from NZ_JBLNKS010000003.1 coordinate 235,788, forward strand.
GGTAAAAACACGTAAGGATAGCGCAAAGATTTTTACAGAACAAAACCGTTTGGATTTGGCCGAACCAGAATTAGCTCAAATTGCAGTAATCGAAAAATTCTTACCGGCACAATTAAGCGAAGCAGAAGTAGAAACAGTGATTGCAAAAATCATCGCCGAAACTGGAGCTGCAGGTATCGCTTCAATGGGAAAAGTTATGGGATTAGCTGCTGCACAATTAGGCGGAACTGCTGAAGGAAAAACCATTTCTACAATAGTTAAAAAATTATTGACATAAAAAATAGATTGCTGATTAACGATTTTATATCATAAATATAAAATCGTTAATCAACATTTAAAATTATAAGACTGCGTAGTTCAACTGGATAGAATATCAGATTTCGACTCTGAGGGTTGCAGGTTCGAACCCTGCCGCGGTCACGAATAAATAGAATAGGATAGAAAAAATATCAAGCTCGCTTGGAATAATTTTTTCTATCCTATTCTATTTTAAAAGCGGAGCTTTGAAGGTAGGACGAAGTCAACCCTGCCGCGGTCACAAATAAGCGAAAATGCTTCAAAATAATTTCAAGTAAACTTGATTATTTTGGAGTGTTTTTGTTTTAAAAGGAGACAAAAAAATATGACAGGACAACTTCTTATTTCCGTATTGTTTGGGATATTATTCCTTCTAATAATTATTTTTAGAGTAGTGGAACCAGCTTATGTTTTCTTTTTTAATAAACCCCTTTACATTCATTGGTATCCTATCTCAAAGAAATTAAAATCAAACCAACGTCAAATTTTAGTAAATGATTTTCCGTTTTATAATAGGCTTTCCCCTAAAAGGAAAATGTATTTTGAACATCGGGTGAAAGAGTTTATTGCGAACTATCAGTTTATAGGTAACGAAATTGTCATTACGGAACAAATGCAAATGCTGATTGCAGGAACTTATGTGATGTTGACTTTTGGAATGAGAAATTATCTTGTGAGTTTGTTTGCCAAAATAATAATTTATCCTTCCAGTTATTATTCCACCGTAAATCAAGCCTATCATAAAGGAGAGTTCAACCCAAGAATGAAAGCGATAGTTTTTTCATGGGAAGATTTCTTATTGGGGCATTCAACATCAAACGACAATATTAATCTTGGTCTACATGAATTTTCCCATGTGTTGCATTTTCATTGTTTAAAAAGCAATGATCCAAGTGCCATTATCTTTTTTGATGAATTTAATGAAGTGATGAAATATTACAACGATCCAATTTTAAATAATGAGCTAATCCAGAAAGGCTATTTTAGGCTGTATGCTTTTGAAAATCAATTTGAATTTTTATCGGTAATCCTCGAGCATTTTTTTGAAACCCCTCATGTTTTTAAACAGGAACATCCTGAATTATACAAACATATTGCTGTAATGATTAATTTTAAAGAGAAGTATCTAAATTAAAGTAAAAGCTTTTCAAACGTCATTTTTTAGAATCTTTTTGCTTTTTTAAATCAGCATAGTTCTGTTTGATTTTCAATTTTTATAATTTTGAATTTTTTAATAAGTACTTTTCGATAAAAAACTGTCTGTCAGTTTCTAAAAAGAAAATCGTTGTGCAAAATGAAATAACAATACCATATTTTTATATATTTGTCTAAAATTGTAAAAAATCATTTGATATTCAGAAAAAATGATATTAACTCTACAAGAAATAACAATTACTACACGATTGAAATTATAATAAATCAGTATGTATTTTTGAAACTTTAAAAAAGTCTATATCTAACTACATAATACCATTTTACTTTTGATTTTACTGGAATAAAAAACACCACGTCTCTTCGAGTGATTTTGAATAGTAATGCGACAGCTTTACTATTCAAAATTGTATAGAGAAGCTTACAATGTTAGGGTTCTCGATACATTTTATTAAAAAAAGCTATCGCATTTTTTAATAAAATACTAGAACTGACGCACACAGTTAAATTGATTTATCACAGTAAATTTAAAGTCTAAATAGTATAAATTATTTTATACATATTGGTCTACAAAAATCAAGTGTAATAACAATTGATTTTTGGTCTAAATATCGTATGTTTATTTTTGTAAATTAACCATAAATTCTATGTTAAGAGGGCTCAGTCTCATACTATTATTAAGTTTTATAGCTATACTAATTTCCTGTAATTCATCAGAAAACGATAGGGAAAAAATTTCTATTGGATTTTCACAAAGTGTTGGTGACGATATTTGGAGAACATCGATGAATCATGCGATGGAGGTGGAAGCTTCACTTCATCCAGAAATTAGCTTGAAGATTTATAATGCCAATAGAAAAGCAAAAAAGCAGATTGATGATATAGAAAGGATGATTAAAGATAAAACTAGTATTATAATAGTTTCTCCTTTTGAATCGGACTCTATTGTTCCCGTAATAGAGAAAGCCAAAGCTAATGGAATTCCGGTAATCATAGTGGATAGAAAAGCAAATACTCCAAATTATACGGCTTATTTAGGAGCAGACAATATTGAAGTGGGACGATTAGCCGGAAAACATATCGTTTCAATTTCGAACGGACATGCCAGTGTGATTGAAATTAATGGAGATCTTAATACTTCACCTGGTTTAGAAAGAAGTTTGGGGTTTAAACAAATTGTCAAGCAATATCCTGGTATTAAAGTTTTTACTATTGATTCAGATGATTTTGGACATCCTAAAACAAACTATATAAAGTTATTAGATAGTTTGCCTAACATAGGTTATGTATATGCTTTTAATGACATGATAGCATACAACGCATGGAAAATTGCTAAGAATAAAGGATTAGAGAAAAAAATAAAATTTATAGGGGTTGATGGCCTGAATGGTCCATTTGGAGGGATTCAATTAGTTAAAGATGGAGTTTTAGAATCAACCGTTTTATATCCAACTGGCGGTAGCGAAGCTATCAAACTTGCATTGAGGATTGTAGGTAAAGAGATTGTTCCTAAAAATAACAAGTTGAATACCATATTGATAGATTCTCTTAATGCGGATATAATGAGCAATCAATTTGATAAAATAACAATCCAACAATCTGATATTGAACAACAACAAAGTGTTATAAAAAACCAGGAAAAGAAATACTCTACTCAGAGTAATCTTCTGAAACTTTTAATTTCT